>DATADF010000101.1:0-2607 GCA_036258695.1 Actinomycetota bacterium | reverse complement strand
GTTCTTGCAACCCCTGCGTCGTACAACACCCCCCTGGGGGTGGCTCGTGCGATCAACGAGCGCCTCGGACCGCAGCATCGCGTCTTGGTCGTAGAGATGGGGGCGTATGCGGTCGGCGACATTCGCGAGCTCGCAGCATTCGCCGGGCCGACCATCGGCGTCCTCACGGCCATCGGCGCGGCTCATCTCGAACGTTTCGGGTCCCTCGAAGCGATCTCGCAGGCGAAGTACGAATTGATCGCCGCGCTTCCATCCGACGGTGTCGCCGTGATGAACTCAGACGATCCGAAAGTGCGCGTGCTGGCGGAGGCCACCGATCACGTGCGCGTACTCAGATATGGGCTCGAAAGAGCGGGCCGGCCGGATGTCACCGCGCGCAACATCGAGGCGGTCGCGCAGGGGACGACGTTCGACGTGCTCGACGAGGAGCGCAATTCCATTCGCGTGACGACTCGTTTGCTTGGTCGATTCTCCGTGAGCCATGTACTGGCCGCCGTAGCGGTCGCTCGGGCGCTCGGTCGTCCTCTGACGGATCTCACGGAGGCGATCGAGCAATTGGAGCCGACTGAACATCGGCTGCAGCTCATTCAGGGATCGGGCGGCGTTACGGTTATCGATGACGCGTACAACTCCAATCCGGATGGAGCCGCAGCCGCGCTCGAGGTACTCGCCGGCCGCCCGGGAAACAAGAAGGTCGTGGTGACTCCGGGGATGGTCGAGCTCGGCCCTTTGCAGTTTGAGAGCAACAAAGAGTTCGGTCGCAGCGCGGCCGGCGTGGCGGACACGCTCATCGTCGTAGGCACAACGAATCGCGACGCGCTCGTGGCGGGGGCCGAGGCGGCGCGCAACGGTTGTCAGGTTGTGATTGTCGAATCGTTGGATGAAGCGACCGAGGAATTGAAATCGATCCTCAAGCCCGGCGATGTAGTTCTTTTCGAAAACGACCTGCCCGACCAGTACGACACGTAGCGGAGCGGCTCCCTGACAGGGGCCGCCGATACACTGAATCGCATGAAGCGGTTGAAAGTGGGAGTGATCTTTGGCGGGCGTTCGGTCGAGCATGACGTCTCGGTGATCACGGCGCACCAGGTCATGGCGCAGCTTGCAGAACGTCACGAGATCGTTCCTATCTACATAGACCGAGACGGGCGTTGGTTCACCGGCTCCGCCCTGAACGACCTCGACGTCTATCGGACCGGGCGTTACGCCGAGGTCGGTGAAGAGGGGGTTGTCTCGCCGGCGGCGGGGGGCCGCGGCCTCACCCTGGCCGGGGGGCGCCTGCGCGGCGCGCGGACGGTGGACCTCGACGTCGTGATTCCGGCCGTGCACGGCACTTACGGGGAGGACGGAACACTTCAGGGGTTGCTCGAACTCGCCGACCTTCCTTACACGGGCTCCGGCGTGGTCGCCTCCGCCGTCGGGATGGACAAGGTGGCGATGAAGGCGGCGTTCTCGGCCGCCGGCCTGCCGGTCGTACCCGGGGTCGTGATCGACGAGCAGCATCTGAGCGCGGATGCCCAGGCCGTCGCCCAGGGGATCGAGTCCGAACTGGACTACCCGCTGTTCGTAAAGCCCAGCAAACTCGGTTCGAGCGTCGGCATCGCAAAGGCGAGCGATCGCACGGAGCTGTTGGAGTCGCTCGATGTCGCGCGGCGTTACGACACGCGCGTCCTCGTCGAAAGAGCGATGGAGGGGTGTCTCGAGATCAACTGCGCGGTGCTCGGCGGTATGGGAACCGAACCGCGCGCTTCGGTCTGCGAGCAGCCTGTGGGCTGGGAGGAGTTCCTGTCGTTTTCCGACAAGTACCTCCGCGGCGGCAAGACGAAGTCGGAAGGGATGGCATCCCTGGAACGCCGTATCCCGGCCCCCATCTCGGAGCAACTGACGAAGCAGGTGCAGGAGAACGCGCTCCAAGCATTTGCCGCGGTGTCCGCTTCGGGAACTGCGCGCGTCGACTCGTTCGTCGACGAGTCCTCCGGCCAAACCTGGGTGATGGAGATAAACACGGTGCCGGGCTCGTTCGCTTTCTATTTGTGGGAGGAGAGCGGATTGTCCTTCGGGGACCTTCTCGACGAGCTCATCGCTATAGCGCTGCGAACGCACGAACGTAAGAAGGATTTGATGTTCACCTTTGACTCGGATCTATTGAGCCACGCACCGCGAGGTAAGACCGGTGGCTGATGCGGTGCCGACGGCGCTCACCGCCGAGGACAAGCAGCGTTTCCAAGCCGAGGCGATTCCCTTGCTCGATTCATTGTATGCCGCGGCAATGCGGATGACGCGCAATCCCGCCGACGCGGAGGACCTCGTCCAGGACACGATGATGCGCGCCTATCGCTCGTTTAACCGTTTCGAACCGGGCACCAACCTCAAAGCGTGGCTGTTTCGGATCATGACGAACGCCTACATCAACACGTACAGGCGTCGTCAACGTGAGCCGCAGAAGCTGTCACAGGAAGACGTCGAGGACTTCGACCTGTACCAGAAACTGAAGGACCATGATCCGCGCTTCTCGGAGACTCCGGAGAGCCTCGTGCTTGATTCGCTTCTTGATTCAGATATCGCGCGGGCCCTGGACGAGTTGCCCGAGCAATTTCGGCTCGCCGT
>DATADF010000100.1:0-10427 GCA_036258695.1 Actinomycetota bacterium | reverse complement strand
GCTGCTCCTCTGGGTCAGGAATTGCAAGAGGCAGTCGGGCAGCGACTGGGATGCAAGGTCATCCAGGGTTACGGGCTGACGGAGACAAGCCCGGTGACTCATACGGCGCTCCACTGGGAGGAGCCGAAGTTCGGCTCTATCGGGCCTCTGATTCCGAATACGGAAGGCAAGGTCGTGGATGTCGACACCGGCGACGACCTCGGAGTCAACGAGAAAGGCGAGATCTGCGTGCGCGGCCCACAGATCATGAAGGGTTATCTGAACAACACGGAGGCCACCGCCCAAACCATCGACCCGGATGGGTTCCTACACACCGGGGACATCGGCTATGTCGACGAGGACGGGTGGTTCTTCATCGTCGACCGACTTAAGGAACTCATCAAGTACAAGGGTCTTCAAGTGGCCCCCGCCGAGTTGGAAGCGCTCTTGCTGTCGCATCCGCAGATATCGGACGCAGCAGTGATCGGCGTGCCGGATGAGGAGGCAGGAGAGCTGCCCAAGGCTTTCGTCGTGACCAGCGGGGATCTCTCAGAGGACGAGATCAAATCCTTCGTGGCTTCGAAGGTCGCCCCCCACAAGAAGATTCGATTCGTCGAGTTCGTCGACGAGATTCCGAAGTCGGCCTCCGGAAAGATCCTTCGGCGTGTTCTGATCGAGAGGGAGCGCGCCGCCGCGCAGTAGTTCGTCACCTATCAGAAGGACGCTACTTATGAGCACCGCTCATTTCCGGACATGTCCCTTGTGCGAGGCCACATGTGGCGTCGAAGTGGTCATGTCGGACGGGCGTGTGGACCGTATCCGCGGTGACGACGAGGACGTGTTCAGTCGAGGGTTCATCTGTCCCAAGGGCACAGCGATCAAGCATCTGCATGAGGACCCGGACCGCTTGCGGACACCCCTAGTGCGCGTCGATGGCGAACTGAGAGAGGCGAGCTGGGACGAGGCTTTCACCGCGGCCGAGAGGGGCTTGCGTGCAGTCATCGATGCTCACGGCCGCGACGCGGTCGCCGCTTACGTAGGTAATCCCTCTGTCCACAGCCTGTCGCTAACCGTGATGTTGGTCCCGTTCCTGCGCGCCCTGGGCTCAAAGAACTTCTATTCGGCGGCGTCGGTCGATCAGATTCCCAAGCATGCATCGTGTGGCTTGATGTTCGGGAATCCCGCTCTCATTCCCGTGCCGGATATCGATCGCACCGACTATCTGCTGATCGTCGGCGCCAATCCCTGGGTCTCAAACGGCAGTCTGGCCACCGCGCCCGATTTCCGCGGCCGGGTCGAGGCCATAAGTAAGCGTGGCGGAAAGGTGGTTGTGGTCGATCCCCGTCGCACTCCAACCGCGGCCGCGGCCGACGAGCACATTTTCATTCGCCCCGGCACCGACGCGCTGTTTCTCTTTGCGATCGCGCAGACCCTGTTCGAGGAGGGCCTCACGAACCTGGGCTCCTTGGCCGAACATGTAGCCGGCCTGAAGGAGGCGCGCGGTCTGGTGGATGCTTTCACCCCGGACCGCGTCGCGTCTCGTACGGGGGTGCCCGCCGACACCACGCGTCGCATCGCCCGGGAGATCGCCCGGGCGCGCTCCGCGAGCGTCTACGACAGAGTGGGGGCACATCAACAGCGTTTCGGGACACTGACGTCGTGGGCCGCCGATTTGGTCACGACTATCACCGGCAATCTCGACCGTGCCGGCGGAAAGATGTTTCCGTACCCAGGTCACGCCCGCCCGGATCCGGACTCTCCGAGAAAGAAGGGCTGGAGCATGGGTCGGTTCTCCAGCCGAGTCAAGGGCTATCCGGAGGTCTTCGGTCAGCTTCCCGTCGCAACGCTGGCCGATGAAATCGAGACTCCGGGGGAGGGCCAGGTCAGGGCGCTCATCACGATTGCGGGCAATCCTGTGCTTTCGACGCCCAACGGATCCCGATTGGCCGCCACTCTGGGCTCACTGGAGTTCATGGTCGCCGTCGACCCATACGTGAACGAGACCACGCGCTTTGCCGATGTGATCCTTCCCTCGCCATCGATCCTGGCGCGCCATCACTACGACTTCGCCTTCTACGGATTGTCCGTGCGCAATGTCGCGAACTACAGCCCGCCATTGGTCGCTCCGGAAGGCCCCGACGAGTGGGAGATCCTGTCGCGCCTCACGTTGATCGTCTCCGGCCAGAGTGCGTCGGCCGATCCTGGGGTGGTGCCACAGATGGCGCTCGCTTACTTGGTTGGTCAGGCCGTCTCCCCCTCCGGGCCGCTTGCAGGACGCGACGCCGCGGAGATCATGAGCCACTTGGCGGGCCGCGGTCCCGTCGAGCAGATCCTGGACTTCCGCTTGCGTTCCGGTCCCTACGGCGACCGCTTCGGCGAGAACCGCGACGGCCTCTCGCTCGCGAAGCTCGAGGCCAACCCACACGGGATCGATCTCGGCCCGCTTGAGCCGCGGCTTCCTAACGCGCTTGCGACCGCTTCGGGCAAGGTCGAGCTTGCTCCGCCCGAGATCGCCGGCGATGTTCCGCGCTTGCAAGATGAGCTGAGCAGCACCGGAAACGGTCTGGTTCTAATCGGTCGCCGGCAACTTTGGTCCAACAATTCCTGGATGCACAACGTTCCGACGATGGTTGGCGGCAGCAACCGCTGCACGCTGATGGTCAATCCCGATGACGCCGAGAGGCTCAAACTTGAAGACGGCGGAACGGCCCGCGTCCGTTCGCGCGCCGGCCTAATCGAGGCTACCGTCGAGGTGACGCCCGAGGTCATGGCGGGT
This sequence comes from Actinomycetota bacterium, assembly GCA_036258695.1. GTDB lineage: Bacteria > Actinomycetota > CADDZG01 > CADDZG01 > WHSQ01 > DATADF01. Next base: position 7,672 of record DATADF010000100.1, on the reverse strand, counting down.
GTTGTCTGCCTTCCGCATGGTTGGGGACACGATCAACCCGGAGTGAAGCTCAGCGTGGCGGTCCAGAACCCTGGAGTCTCCTCCAACGACCTTACAGACGAGCAGGTCATCGATCCGTTGTCGGGAAACGCGGTGCTTAATGGGGTTCCGGTGGAGGTAGAGCGCGTCTAACGCGCTATTGAACGATCAGCTTCCCCTTCATGCCGTGATGGAGCGTGCAGAAAAACGAATAGGTCGTTCCAGATTTGAGGTTTTTTAAGCCGAGAACCTCCGTCGACTCGTTGAGTCCGATCAGCTCGCTCCAAAAGATCGGGCACGGCGGACTTTTCTCGTGGTGGTTCCCCGCCCCACCGTGATCATGACCCTTGCTGCACCAAGGCATCTTCTTCGGGCCGCCGAAACCATCGACTTCAACGTCCTGCACGAAGTCGTGATTCTCGAGGTCGAGGCTTGAGAAAGTGAGAGCTTCCCCCTTCGAGATGACGATGACGGGGGTCAGATATCCGTAGAACTTCGCCTGGGGACCGACTGCGGCCCGCGGCGGAATCGGAGGATCGGCGGCCGCGGCCCCCGAGAACTCCACGAAGGCAACAACAGCCAGGGCAATGATCGCTTTCGGGCTTTTGAACATTGCGGATCCTTCTCTAGAACGGCCCGGTCACGGCCGCACGACGAGCGTTCCGCGCATACCCACGTGCAGAGTGCACAGGAATGAATACATCTCGCCTGCTTTTACGTTCTCCAGACCGAGCACTTCCGTTTGCTGTCCTATTCCGATCTGGGGGGTCCAAAACAGAGGACAAGGTTGTTTTCGATACGACTTGCACCAAGGCTGTTTCTTTGGTCCCGAGACGCCGTCGGTCTCGGTGTCGTGGACGAAGTCGTGACGGGCGATGTCGAGATTCACATAAGTGATCAGGCCGCCCTGCTCCGTTACGACAACCGGCGGGGCATAGCCGTGGAACTGAGCCCCGGGTGCGGTCGTCACCACATTGACCGGAACATGACTCGCGGGCTTGGCCGTGCCGGGAGGTGACATCGTCCCGACGATGAGGGTTGCCGCAGCTAGAAAACGATATGCCCTGCCCCAAGAGACCGAGCTCGTGGTGCCGGCGCGCCTCATTTCGGCAGCGCGTAGGCGACTAGGAATTGACTATTCGCCGCGTAGACACGGTTGCGTGCAATGGAAACACCCTGACTGCCCAAGTCCGGTGAGAATTGGCCCACATCCAGCGCCATCGGACGGCGCATTAGAGGCACACCTGTGTCTTCCGCGACTATGTTGAAGTTCCCGAGGGAGTCGACGACGTACACCACGCCGTTGGCCGTCGCTACCGATTGGTAGTGAATGATGTCGTGGGTGGGATACAGCCACTGAAGCCGTCCTTCTTGAGGACCGCGCGCACCTATAGAGACCAGATGGCCTGCGGGGCTTCCTACCGTGAAGATTCGACCGTTTGAGTAGGCACCAGAGGTCGCATTGCAGCTGAGGCACGGCGCACTAATCGTTGTCTGCCACGCCGGATCCATGTGGTCCGCGTACACGGCGTGGTAGACGCCGGCCTTCTGAAGATCTCCAAGCACGAGCCGGCCGAAAGAGTCCCGAAACAGGTTCGGAGAAGCGCCGAAATCAAGATCCAGCATCAGACAGCCGATGCTCCAGAGCCCCGCGACTGTCGTCTCCTCTGCGAGGTGATCGCAGACGGGCTGACGATGGGCGCCTTGTACATACTGGTCGGGCCTGCCTTTGTAGTGATCAACAATGTCGCCGAAGGTGCTTCGCCGCGGATCGGCGTCAACCTTGAAAAGTGAATTCGCGTAGCGCGCTTCCTTGCCCTCGCTGTGCGGATTGCCGCCGCACGCGTAGATGTATTTCTCTGTCAGATCGGCTGCAGCGGTGCACCAGACCGAGGCGCCGTGGTATCCCTTCTTGTACTCCTCGTCTGTAATCGTCCAGCGGGTCTCGAGGATTGCTCCCCCTCGGCCGCCCGACTCGGGACGCGTGCACTTGACGTTGAATCGATTCTCACAGTTGCGCGATGCATCAATGATGGCGTAGCCGCCACGCGTCGGGCCCGAGCTCTCGACGCCCAGCCATCCTTGAAAGATCATTCCGTCGAAATAAACGGGTGAGGCGTTGAAAACCGCCGTGAACTTCTTCGTGGTCATGACGGTTGATTTCCACAACACGGCCCCGGTGTGCTGGTCGAGCGCGGCGACATAGGGCGCGCCCTGCTTGCTCACGGCAAGGAACACCATGCCGTCTACGACCGTCGGAGAGCCGACGATCACGCCCCCGATTAGCGCTCCGCCACCCTGGCCGAACAGCTGCGTCGACCACACCGGCTTCCCGGTATCGGCGTTCAGAGCGAATGCCCACCCCGTGCTCGTCCCGACGTATAGGCACCCGTCCGCGATTACGGGCGTGTGCTGGAAAGTGCCGCCATCGAGAACACCCGGCTGCGCGGCCGCATCGAACATCCAGGTGGGCTCCAGAGTGGCAGCGTTCGACGGATCGATCTCCTTTTCCAGCGGCTGCGTCCGAGTATTGGCATGGTCGTGCCCATACATGCGCCATTCGCCGCCGGGATGCTCAGGGCGCGCGCATGAAGCTTTGGGGGCAGTGATTGCCGGCACCGTTTGCAGGCCGAACGCGACCAGGCAAAGGACGAGCAGCCTCTTCATCTGACCTCCACCGATTCGAATGTCGCCTCGGCGTAACTCACCTGGGGGCACCCATCTCCGAGCTGCAGCCCAAACTCGATCTCGACTTCTGATCCGATGGTGACCCGCCGCGGCAGACGGAGTTTCAACTCGCCTGCTCCGTTATGTGGGCCCTGAAACTTGGCCACCGACACCCAGTCTTTTGACGGTTTGCGAACGCCAAGCGTGACCCAGGCGTAGGGATCGAGACGACCATTGAAGCTGAGCAAGACTTCTTTGAAGGGAGCAACTGCCCTGTGGTCGATCCGGAACATGGCCCAGCCGGCGTCGGGCTCGGGTTCGCACCCGACCACTGGAGAGATCCCCGGGAAGACTCGGTAGATCGCCATCTCGCCGGTCTGGGGATCCGCTTCGATGTGGTTGAACTGATCGCCTCCGCTCGGCCCTTCCTTATACGGAGGCTCGTAGACCTTCTCTTTAGCGACGACCTGCGCGCTGCTGAGGACCATCGCAAGCGACAGCGCGATGAGGGCGATGCGTGGAGCGCTCACGGCGACCACGGCTGCGACCACAGGTCCCTGAGGACACCGCGGCGCGTGCGGCGCCCATAAACGGAGTTCGACGCCAGCGGCGCGCGCAGCAGAGCACCGCTACCTTCAAGGTAGCCCTTGTCCCGCATCTCCTGCACTGCGTCGCATTTGATCTCGGCGACCTTTTGGTCGGCGTCAATGCGGTAGACCTCGGCCGCATTGCGACCGAAGATCCGGTTGCGAATCGACCGCTCAGGGTGTGGGCGTCCGTCCGTCGGCCAATTGCGAACGGCAGGGTGGGGGGCGTCATAGCTCCGCCCGGTGTGCACGTTGCGGCGTGGGTCCCACGCATCCCCTTCCAGTCCGTGGGGCAGGTTGTAGAGCTCCTTCGCCTTGTCGGAGAACTCGAAAGACCGCAGCGCGACGATCTCGGATTGCGGCGACCCGTACCAGAGACTGTCGGTGCCCCAGCAGATCCGGAGCGCGCCGACGTGCTTGATCATCTTGCCGAGATAGTGCGACGCATCGTTCGTGTTACCCATGACGCTGCGCCAAACGGATCCCGTCTCCGCGTAGACATTAGGCGAGTTGCCATGTTCGAGGCCCGGCGGAATGTGGCTTTCCGCATCTATACCGGCCTCGCGCAGGCTCTTCACAAGGGTGTCAACACCGCGGTCGGCGGAGTTGACTCGGTCGTCGCCGGGATACGGCCCTTGAGCCTCGCTGTCGTAGCCGGAGTGGTACACGATGAAGTTGATCTCCGGAAACGCGGCCGCAGCCGGCCCGATGTCGCGCGGCGAAGCGGCGCGCTGGTCGAAAGCCGGCAGCGCGAAGCCTTTGTGCACGGCGACGTTCTTGGGCATGTTGTACTCGTTGCCGACCTTCACGACCTGCTCGCAGAACGCTTGCCCGATCGCGTCGTCCAGGAACCAGCCACTCGAATAAGGGACATCCCCCCAAGCGGTATAGATCTTCCAGCCCCGGATGCGATCGCCGTGTAGTTCGACGTTGTTGCGCATGGAATCGAACTCTTCCTGCATGAACAGCGGTTCGAAGATCCGGCTGGACGTCGTGCCAAGTGAGCCCCGGTTCGGCATTACGAAAGCGTGCATCACCGTTCTCCGGGCGCCGTCGGCCAGTTCCTTGACCGTGTCCACGGTGAGCGCCGCCTCCCTCACGGGCAGCGGCTGGTTGTCGGGCGACGCGGGCACGGCAGACAGCACGGTGAAGTTCGTTGAGGAATCGAGAAACAGCTCCTTCAGGTAATGGAAACGGCCCAGGTTCTCGATGGGGTCAACCTCCCGGCCCCCGCGGAACGGCGTATCCGTCGGCCAGTACGGGTCGTCGAAGCCACCTGCGATGCCACCGGCCTGCGGCCAGATCGCCGCAAAGAAAGCCTCGATCGCCGGGTTGGTGACCCGCCACGTGCCGTTCGGGTCGACGTGGTGACTCTGTACGTCGAAGATGAACTCGCCCGGCGCGTTGTTGAGCTGTGCGTGCGGGTACTCGAGATCACAGGCACCGCTGGTGAGTGTGTTGTGGGCATACGCGTTGTAGCCGCCCCACTTCGTCCCGGTGATCTGATTGATCGCCCACAAGCCGATGCTGAAGGCGGCCGCCGTTCGCACGAATTCCCTGCGGCTCATCCTGAACTTGCGCCGCTGCCGTTCCGTCTCTGCATCGGCCAGCGCCATGATCGCGAGCTGCGCAGGCGAGGGATCCGCGGGGAGGAACTCCCCGTTCGAGCATGGAAGGACGTCGACCGGCAGCCCTTCCCAGAGATCGCCGTAGTTCGCTTTCCAGCGGATCATCTGGTTACTTGACTACCCGGATCGCGCCTCGCATCGAGGGATGGATCCGGCAGAAGAACGAATAAGTCCCCACGCGCTTCGGCACGAACTCCCAGTAGAGCCCGTCACGCAAGGCTTCCTCCGTCGACTTGTTGTCCGACCCTAGCTGTCCGCTCGCGGGCGAGAAGAACAGCCCGTAACCGATCTCGGTCGAGTCGAAATCCATCCAGTCTTTTGGAATGCCCAGCCCGCCATCGGGCACCGGATAGTCGATTCCCGTCGACCCGGTGCAGGGTTCCTTGCATCGCGTCACCGTGTGCCAGATGTTGAGGATCGTGTCGCTGTTCCAGAAGCGCACCGGTTCGTTCAACTTCACCCTGGGAATGCCGTTGGCTCCGATGACACCCATGTCCGCCGCCCCGTAGGTGAATGCCGGCATGACGATGTCGGTCATCATCGGGCCGTCACCCTCGGGCAGAGCCTCACATTGGTTCCCCGCACAGCCCCCGTAGTTCCCTGCCTCGGGCATGTGGCCGTGAGTGACGGTTCCTCTCAGGCACAAGGTCTTCACCGGGCCCTCGAGGTTCGGCTCGCAACTAGGTTTCAGCCACCCTGGTACCGGTCGAGGAACGGTGGTCGGTACTCCGGGATCGATCTTCACGCGATCCTCGAAGACATCGATTCCTTCGGGGGCATGCGGGTCTTTGGGAGCCACCCATGCCATGACGATGCCCATGTTCTCGTACCACGAGGCGTATTCGGAGTCGTATGTCGCGTTGAGCCTCACTATGTCGCCGGGCTTGGTCTTGATCTTCCAATCCAGGAACGCGCCGGTTCCCGTCATCGAGAAGTCCCACGAGTTTGCGGGTCCGCCCGCGCGCTCATGGTCTTCGTGGTCCCAGTACACCGCATCGGAGATGTGAATCGGTTTCTCGACGCCGTCGCGCACGATGCTGACCTCATCCCGCAGCCCGCCGGGGTGGAGGTGGCCGCCCATCGTGATGATGGTGCCCGCCATGTCTTTCGTGACTTTCCAATCCGCTCCGAGAATCCGAATCGGCTTTCCCTGTTGCGGAGTAATGCCGCCGTACACGTCGTGGCGCGCGCAGTTCTCCTTAGGCCAGGTGCACACGCGCTGCTTCAGGTCTTTGTCGAAGTGCCCGAAGCCCTTTTGTACGTTGAAGACCGGGTTGCCGGAGGTGTCGGGCGCTCCCGGGGCGATGGGTCGTCTTTGCACGTCCAGCCAAATCGGCTTGGTGTGCACGAGGCCGATCTTCTCGGCATCCGCTTCGCGAACGAAGTCGATGTCGTAGGTGATCCAGACTTCGGTCGGGTTCGGCACCGCGCTGTGCACCATGTAAAGAAGGAGCCAGACGTCGTCGTGAGCGATCCGCATCCCGTACCCCCGCGGCCAGGGAACGATCGTCTTTTCCTCACCCGCCGCAAAGAAGGGGCCGTTTCCGTACTGCGGATATCCGTTTAACCACGTCCCATGGTGAAGGTGGACTTGGTCGATCGGAGGGGCCTGCCCGCTTGCATCGACCAGGTCGGGCTGGAAACGCGTGATGTATCCGTCGTACGCGGGTTTCTCGATGACCACCGGTCCGATCAGCACATCGTTTTGTCCGGGCTTCACGGTGATCGGCCCGTAAGAGAAGTGGATTCGTTTGCATAGGTCGCCCGCCTGTGCGGAGGCGCTCTTGTTCCAACCCGCCTTCTCGTATTCGTTTTCGGGCGTGCACTCGTCGCCGGGGACCTGCTCGATGAACGCGGGATCCGGAGGAGGCGGCACGTCCGCGAGAGCCGGGACGGCCACTGCAAGAATTACTAGAGCCACCAGAAGGATCGGCGTGTACTTTCGCATCGATGCCCCCTTCATCTTCCTCTCACGACGGGTCCCGAGATGGGCCGGCGCGCGTCACGGAGCCTCCCCTGCTGAGGCTTCTGAGTTCTTCTTCCCCCTTACCCGGTTTCCTCCCGTGCCAGCGCTCAGAGAGAGCGGGCGTATGGCGGGCGCGGCAAATGTGGGCCTGGGTGCGAAAGGGCGCGACGATTGGGGCGGCGAACTTGGACGTGACGGCCAATTGAAACGACGAGCTCCGCCAAGCCGGAGTACCCGTGGTAGCAGTACCGACCGTGCCCGACTCGAGGAGGGGCGAATGAGCAGGGCAATCAGGACCAGGCTTCCGGCCATCGTTGTGACGCTTCTCGTCTTAGCAGCGCTCTTAACGCCAGGAGCGCAGGGGGCCGAACCTGCCGACACCGGTCTGTGGTCCAAACCCTTTGCCGAGATGAAGATCTTCGCCGAGCGACCCCCGGAGAACATCGAGGAATCCAAGAAGATCCCGCCCGCCGTCTCTATGGCCATGCTCCCGGACGGGCGCATCATCTACTGGGGTGGCCTTGAGGGGCTGGAGGGCAATGTGGCGCCCACGGCAATTGATGGGGCCCGCGGACTGACCAATAGCCGATCCCGACTGCTGGACTTGCGGCGCGGTAAACCGCGCTGGTCCACCCCCAAGCCGGAGGACGGCGGCATACACGACATGTTCTGCGCCGACCAGCGGCTTCTGGCAGACGGCAGGCTTCTAGTTGTCGGAGGGACCATTTGGAGAGCCGATCCCATCGACCTGCGGGAGATTCTCGGGCCTGATGGCCCCGCCGAGGGCACGAAGGAGCTGTTCGGGA
>DATADF010000099.1:0-3498 GCA_036258695.1 Actinomycetota bacterium | reverse complement strand
CTTTCCAAATGGGACGAACGTGGAATACGCACACGTCGAATCGTCGGATCGAATCCGGATGCGCGTGTGGGAGCGGGGCTCCGGCGAGACGCTCGCCTGTGGGACTGGTGCGTGCGCGGTGGCGGTCGTGTCGCGCGTCTTAAAGGACACTCGGGAGACGGTGGCGGTCGTGCTCCCGGGAGGAGAGCTCGAGGTCTCGTGGGCGGGTTGGCTGGACCGTGACGCGCCCGTGTATCTGACCGGACCAGTATCGAAGAGTTTCGAAGGGGAGCTCGAGGCGCGGGCCTACACGTGAGGACGGCGGCACGTATCGATCAGCTACCTCCTTATCTGTTCGCAGAGATCGACCGCAAGGTCGCGGAGGCAGCCGCAAGAGGAGTCGACATCATCAGCTTCGGGGTCGGCGACCCCGACCTTCCGACGGCCCCGCACATCGTCGAGGCTCTAGCCGAGGCGGCGCGCGACCCCTCGACTCATCGCTATCCCTCGTACACGGGGATGACCGAGTTCCGAGCCGCCATTGCGGCCTGGTACGAGGGGCGCTTCGGAGTGCATCTTGATCCCGATGAGCACATCCAGCCACTCGTTGGAACGAAGGAGGGGATTTTTCACCTGCCGGTCGCGTTCGTCGATTCGGGCGCGGCCGCGCTCGTCCCCGATCCCGGATACCCCGTATACGAGACGTCGACGATCCTCGCCGGCGGAACCGCGATATCACTTCCCTTACTCGAGGAAAACGGATTCGTGCCGCGCTTCGATGCCATCGACGAAGCGGAACTTGAACGCGCAACCGTGCTGTGGCTGAACTACCCATCCAACCCCACCGCGGCGACGGTCGAGCTGGACGTATTCGAACGCGCGGTCGAATTCTGCACACGCAACGATCTATTGCTCGCCCACGACGCGGCTTACACCGAGATCACCTTCGACGGCTACGTTGCCCCGAGCGCCCTGCAGGCCCGCGGCGCTCTGGACTGTGTCGTGGAGTTCGGGTCCCTGTCGAAGACCTACAACATGACGGGATGGCGAATCGGCTGGGTGGCCGGCGCCCCCGTCGCGATCGAGGCGATGAAGCGGTTAAAGACCAACATCGACTCCGGGATCTTCAACGCGGTGCAGCGGGCGGGGATCGCAGCACTGGAAGGACCACAGGACCATGTCGCTGAGTGTGTGGCGCGCTATCAACACCGGCGCGATTTGCTGTGCGACGGTCTGAAATCGATGGGCATAGTGGTGGAGCCCCCGCGCGGCTCTATCTATGTGTGGGCGCCGGTTCCGGAAGCTCAGACGTCGGAGTCGTTCACCACGCTGCTGTTGGAGCAGGCCGGCATCGTCGTGGCGCCCGGCACCGGCTACGGCGCGGCCGGCGAGGGCTACGTGCGCTTCTCTCTGACTCTCGCGGATGACCGCCTGGAGGAGGGTGTCGAGAGGTTGCGAAAGGTGGTCCTCTAACGCCGCGCCGCGCAAGCGCCCCACGCGAGTCGGCGATCTTGGTCGGAGCCGCCTTCGGATCCACCGACCTGGAGGAGGCCGAGATCTCCCTCGACGAGCTCGAGGCGCTCGTCGACACCGCCGGGGCCGAGTCCTTGGATCGTGTGGTTCAGCGGCGCGACTCGCCGGACCCGGCGACATATCTGGGGAGCGGGAAAGCCGAGGAGGTCGTCGCGATCGCCGCGACTCTCGGCGCGGACATGGTCGTTTTCGACGATGAGCTCACACCGGCCCAGGGCCGCAACCTCGAAGAGATCGCCGGCGTCAACCCGCTCGCCGAGCGCGGGCTCAAGATCATCGATCGCACCGGATTGATCCTCGACATCTTTGCGCAGCACGCGCGCTCCGCCGAAGGAAAGCTGCAGGTAGAGCTCGCGCAGCTCAACTACCGCCTGCCGCGACTTAGAGGCTGGGGCGACGTGCTATCGCGACTCGGTGGTGGTATCGGCACCAGGGGGCCCGGCGAGACGCAACTGGAATCCGAGCGCCGCGCGATCCTGCGGCGGATCCAGCGAGTCAAGAGCGATCTGCAGAAGCTCGAGAAGACTCGGCGGCTGAAACGAAAGCAACGCACGCGCACGGGCGTTCCGGTGATCGCTTTGGTGGGCTACACCAACGCTGGAAAGTCCACGCTGCTGCGGCGATTGACCGAGGCCGAGGTGTTGGTCGCCGACCAACTGTTCTCGACGCTCGATCCAACGACGCGCCGTATCGAGGTCGGCCCCGGACGCCCGGCTCTCTTAACGGACACTGTCGGCTTCGTGCGCAAGCTTCCCCACCAACTCGTGGAGGCGTTCGCATCCACGCTCGAGGAGGTGACCGAGGCATCGGTCCTTCTTCACGTCGTGGACGCCGCCGGGGAGCCGGCGCGTCAGATCGCGGCTGTTGAGGCCGTATTGAAGCAGCTCGGCGCGGCCGAGACTCCGACCCTGATCGCGCTCAATAAGATCGATCTGCTATCGGAGCAGGAGCTCGAAGCCGTAAGCGAGCGCTACCCGAACGCCGTCCTGTGCTCGGCGGCCGAGGGTCTCGGTCTCGACCGGCTGGTGGACCGACTCGATGCCGAGCTCTCCAAGCTACGCGTTGAAGTTGATCTCACCATTCCCTACACGCGCGGCGATGTGGTGGCGCTGGTGCACGAGCGGGGAGAGGTTATGAAAGAGGACTACGAGGAGTCCGGCACGCATCTCATCGCGCGGCTCCCGCGCGAGTCCCTCGAGTCGGTGTCTGCCTTCCTGACCGCGCCGCTGGGCTCGGAGCCCTAGACCTTTCGGAAGACCGCGACGACCTTCCCGAGGATCTCCGTTCCCGGCGGAGCCTGGAAGGGCTCGTAACGCGAGTTGGCCGGCTCGAACAGGATGTCCGAACCGCGATGCCGGATGGTTTTGACCGTTGCCTCGGCGTCTCCGTACTCGCTCGGGATCATCGCGGCGACGATCTCGCCGGAGTGGGCGGTGGGCTGCTGGCGGACGATCACGAAGTCGCCCTCGAAGATGCCGGCATCGACCATCGAGTCGCCTTTCACCTCCAGCATGAAGACGTTTCCATCCCCGACCAGCTCGGCCGGCATGGGATAGATCTCCTCGACGTGTTCTTCGGCAAGGATCGGGCTGCCTGCCGCGATCCGGCCGAGCAGAGGTACCGAGCGGGCCGGCCGCCGTTCCATGGCCAGCTCGGTCTCGGGATCAAAGAGCAGCTCGATGGCCCGGGGCTTGGTGGGGTCGATCCTTAGAAAGCCCTTCCGCTGAAGGGCCTGCATGTGCGAGTGGACGGTGGAGCTGGACGCCAGCTTGAGGGCGTCACAAATCTCTCTCACCGACGGGGGGTAGCCCCGCTCGGCAACGGATTCGGCGATGAACTGGAGCGTCTGGCGTTGGCGGTCGGTGAGGCCCTCGACCATGCGTTCCTCCTCGGCGAACGGATGTTCGCATCAGGTTAGCGGCCGGAGGCGGCCAAAGCAAGAACGTATGTTCGCTGCCAAGTCGGGAAATCGAACGTACGTTCTTG
>DATADF010000098.1:0-8087 GCA_036258695.1 Actinomycetota bacterium | reverse complement strand
GGCATTTCATCTGGCAATGTCTCAGTTTCAAAATCTTGTCGATGGAGGGCGACGACGTCGGTCCCGAGGTTCTTCCCGGCAATCTCGTCGCCAAAGTCAGGATCACGATCGGTAAGAACTGCGGCGATTTCGACTACGGGTTCTCGCGCTGACCCGTCTGGTGCCCCAAGCACTAGTAGCCTGCACCGATGAGCGATTACGAGGGGCTGGCCGCGCGCGCTGCAGCCGGTCAACGTCTTACGGATTCGGAGATAAGGCAACTAGCTAATTCCGCTTCCGAAGACCCGGCTCCACTTCTCGCGGCGGCGGCCGCGATCAGAGATGCTTCTACCGGCCCCCGCATAACTTTTTCCAAGAAAGTATTCATCCCGCTCACGAAGCTCTGTCGCGATTCGTGCGGCTACTGCACTTTTGCGCATCCACCGCGAGCGGGGGAGTCCGCATACCTCTCGATCGACGAGGTGCTGACGATTGCGCGCGCGGGCGAAGCCGCGGGTTGCAAGGAGGCGCTGTTCACCTTAGGCGAGAAGCCGGAGCGCAAATGGCCCGAGGCGCGCCTCGAGCTGCAATCGTTGGGCTTCGACTCGACAATCGACTACTTGGCTGCCGCGTGCCGGGCGGTGCTGGAAGAGACCTCGCTGCTCCCTCACGCGAATCCGGGAACTCTCACCGAAGACGAGACTCGCAAGCTGAGACCGGTGAGCGTCAGTCAGGGCATGATGCTGGAGACGCTCTCGCCACGCCTGCTGGCGCGGGGAATGGCGCATTTCGGAGCACCGGACAAGAAACCTGCGGCGCGCCTCGCCACGCTCGAGGCTGCCGGTCGCGCCCGGGTGCCTTTCACCACAGGCATCTTGGTCGGCATCGGCGAGACCTACGACGAGCGGGTAGGTGCGTTGCTGGCGATCCGGCAATCGCACGAACGTCACGGCCACATCCAGGAAGTCATCGTGCAGAACTTCAGAGCCAAGCCGACGACGCTCATGGCCGGACATCCCGAGCCCGGCATGACCGACATGCAGGTGGCGATCGCGCTGGCACGTGTCGTGATGGGACCATCGGTCGGAATCCAAGCGCCGCCCAATCTCACACCCGAGCGGTACGGGGCGTACCTGGAAGCCGGCCTCTCCGACTGGGGTGGCGTGTCGCCGGTGACGCCCGATCATGTCAATCCGGAGCGTCCGTGGCCTCAACTTGATGCCCTTCGTGCCATCACCGAAGAGCGGGGCTTCCTCTTGATGGAACGTCTCGCGATCTATCCCGACTACTGCTCCGAGCCCGGGGCGATTGCCACATGGCTGGACGCGGATCTCCGCGCGCGAGTGCTGGATGCCACGGACGCCGAGGGTTATAGGCGGCCCGATGACCAATGGCACTCCGGCGCGAGTGCCGATCCGCCGGAGGGTGCGCGGATCGCTTTGGAGCAAGCCCGAGCCGGCGCCTGGCGCGTTCCGGGAAGAATCATGCGTCCGGCGCTCGTCGAGGTGCTCGACCGAGCTGCCGACGGGCAGGCGCCATCAGAGGAAGAGGTCGCCCTTCTCTTCACCGCCCGCGGCGCGGAAGCGGAGCGCTTGTACGCAGTAGCCGACCAATTGCGCCGCGAGGTCGTCGGAGACGAAGTTACCTACGTCGTCAATCGCAACGTCAACTACACGAACGTCTGCTACTTCCGCTGTGGCTTCTGCGCCTTCTCCAAGGGCCCCAAGTCGCTGAACCTGCGCGGAGAGCCCTATCTGCTGTCTCCGGAGGAGGTCGCAGGCCGCGCCCGCGAGGCGTACGACAGAGGGGCGACCGAGATCTGCATGCAGGGCGGCATCCATCATTCGTTCACCGCACGCGACTATCTCGAATACGTGACGGCGGTGAAGCAGTCGGTCCCCGACCTTCACGTTCACGCGTTTACCGCTCTGGAGGTCTGGCAGGGAGCCGCCGCGTCTCAGCTATCGGTCGCCGAGTTCCTCGCCATCTTGAAGGAAGCCGGGCTTGCCACGTTGCCGGGTACGGCGGCGGAGGTTCTTGATGACGAGATACGGGCGATCATCTGCCCCGACAAGATCACAACGAGGCAATGGTGCGACGTACACCGTGCCGCCCACGCGCTGGGGTTGCGTTCGAATGCAACCATCATGTTCGGGACGGTAGAGGGACCACGCCATTGGGCGAGGCATCTTCAAGTTGTGCGCCGGCTTCATGAGGAGATCGTTGCAACGGGGGGTCAGGGCCTGTTTGAGTTCGTTCCCCTTCCGTTCGTGCATATGGCCGCGCCCATCTACCTCAAGGGTCGAGCGCGGCGCGGCCCCACTTTCGCGGAGGCTCTGAAGATGCACGCGGTCGCCCGACTCGCCTTGCACGGGGCGATCGACAACATCCAGGTCTCGTGGGTGAAGATGGGTCTCGAGGGCGCGCGGCTCGCGCTGCAGGCGGGAGCCAACGATCTCGGCGGGACGCTCATGGACGAAAACATCTCGAGGGCCGCGGGGGCCTCGCATGGTCAGGAGCTGACCGCGCCGGAGATGGAGCAGCTCATCAGCTCGATAGGGAGAATCCCGCGTCGCAGGACGACGCTTTATGGCGTGCCTGCAAAGACCTCCTAGCTCGCGGCGATGGTAGTGACACCCTCCGAAGCGAGAACACGCGCGGCAAAGCCGCGGCGCGCGCAGGAGCCGTCGGTCCTCGCGGTGGTCGTTACACACCGCGGCAAGCCTTGGATACGTCGTTGCCTCGTCGCCTTGAACGGCCAGACCTACGGAAGTCTGGACGTTCTGGTCGTCGACGACGCGTCGCCGGATTCAGCTCAGAGCCCCGTACTCCGCCGCATCGTGAAACGCCACTTGCCGCGCCGTCGATGGGCGGTTTTTCGGACCCCACGCCCCCTGGGTTTCGGAGGTGCGATCAATTGGGCACTGTCGCGCGTGCGGACGCGCGTCGATCTGCTGCTCTTCCTGCACGACGACGCGGAGCTCGATCGCGATGCGGTGTCGAAGATGGTCGCGCGTCTGCGTTCGGAGCCGGGGACTGCCGTTGTTGGTCCGAAGATCGTCGCGTGGGATAACCCGGACCGGCTCGAAGAGGTCGGGATGGCCGCCGATCGGTTCGGTTATCCCTACAAGGGCCTCGAGGAGGGGGAGATCGATCTCGGGCAACACGACGTCCCGGCCGAGGTCTTCTATGTCTCCTCGACCTGCATGCTCGTCCGGCACGACGTCTTTCGCGAACTTAGGGGCTTCGATGCGCGGATGCGTGCGTTCGCCGAGGACTTGGATCTCTGTTGGCGGGCGCGCCTCGCCGGTCACGCCGTGCGCGTCGAGCCCGAAGCTCGCGCTCAGCACGCGATGGCACTCGCCACTGGGAAACGTGCGTCGCCGTTTCTAGCGATCCGTTACTTCACGCGGAGAAACCGGCTTCGCGCAGTCGCCAAGAGCGCCTCATCGGTCCGCTTGCTCGGGCTGATGCCGGCCTACATGGTGTTGTTCCTGGCCGAGATGATCGGCTTCGTAGTGCTTCGACAGCCGCGCGAGATCCTGAATCTTGCGCGCGCTCTTCTCTGGAACGCAGCGGCGCTTCCTTCGACGTTGGCGGAGCGCCGCCGGGTCCAGAGCGCTCGGAAGATCCCCGACCGGCGTCTTCTTCGCTACACCGTGAGACAGGCGACTCGCGTACGCGCATACGTAGAGCAAAAAGCCGAACGCTTAGAGGAGGCATGGGCCCATCGAGCCGAGGTCTTCGCACGCGGTGGCGGCGGCGTCAAAGTATTAGTCGCGCGCGCCAGGGGCCTTCCCGGAGCCGCCGCGGTCGTGGGACTCCTGGCGTTGCTGATCGGATTCCGCCATGCCTTATGGACCGCGCCTATCGCGTTTGGCGAGCTGCTGCCGTTCCCCGAAAGAGCGACTGCGGTCTGGCGGACCTTCCTGTCGTCGTGGCAAGCGACGGGATTGGGACAGCCGGGTCCGGCATCTCCGGCACTCGCACTACTCGGAGGTTTTCCGGTGGCGACCTTTGGTGCACCGGGGGCGGCTCAAAAGCTTCTCCTCATCGTGTTGGGCCTCGTGTCGTTCGTCGGCGCCTACCGCCTCGTGGCTCCCGTCGTGGATCGACCGGCCCGCATCCTGGCCGGCCTTGTCTACGCGCTCGGCCCCGTCGGGTACGCAGGCGTCCGGGCGGGAGCCTTGGGTGCTCTGGCTTTCGGAGCCGCTGCGCCTTTTGCACTGCTCGTGCTCATCCGGCTGACCGGGTGGGAGAGACCACCGGGTTGGGCGCGATCCCGTGCTATCGCGCGCCTCGCGCTCGCCGCTGCGATCTCTGCCGCATTCGTCCCGGGCTCCTTGATCGTGTACGGGATCACGGCTCTCGTGCTTGCCGCGGGGCGCGCATTTCTTGCCCGTCCGGAGAAGGTCGGGCGAGGCCTCATCGGCATAGGGCTGGGCCTGCTTGCTGCTTGGGCCCTCTTGTTGCCCTGGAGCGGAAGCTGGTTTTCGCCCGGCGGAGCAATCGATCTCTTGCGGGCAACCCCGAGCTGGCAGGTCTACGCCGGCAGCTTCGCTGACGAGGGCTTGATCTCGGTGATCCTTGGTCAGGTCCCGGAGGGCCTGCCATTGTGGGGACTTGCAGGTCCGCTGTTCGGCTTGATCGCCGTCGGGGTTGGAGAGGGGCAGCGCCGTCGTCTCGCTCTCGCTCTATGGGCCGTCATAGCCGTGATCGGTTGGATCGTCACATTGACGAGCTCCGGATTCCTCCGACCCTTCGTTGCCTCACCTCTCGAAGC
Source organism: Actinomycetota bacterium (assembly GCA_036258695.1). Taxonomy (GTDB): domain Bacteria; phylum Actinomycetota; class CADDZG01; order CADDZG01; family WHSQ01; genus DATADF01. The sequence continues at coordinate 3,325 of DATADF010000098.1, read as the reverse complement.
CGGCGTCGTCGCGTCCGTGTGTTGGGCGGCTTTGACCGGACTAGGAATCGGGGCCTTCCGCCTCGACCTGCCACGGCGCGGTCTCGGGATCGGACATGCACTGACGCTCGGCGCCACTGCCCTCGCGGGCTTTCTCGTGGTCGCGTCACTGCTGCCGGCTTTGTGGAGCGGCGAGTGGGGGCCGGGTCGCGGCACACGCCGAGCGCCGGCTGGAGTTGTGGACCAAATCCGATCGGTTCTCGCGGCGGAGTCCGGTCAGGTCGGACAGCTGCGCGCGCTGTGGGTGGGCGAGGCATGGTCGCCGCCGGAGCCGAGTCTGATGCGCCCGCCGCGCCCTTATTTCGTCACAGGTTCGCGGGGGCAAGTTGTCACGGATCTCTTTGAGAATCCCACCGAGCCGTCCGACGCCGTGCTCGCGCGCGCGGTCGACTCCATAGAGACCGCTGCCACCGATAGAGGTGGAAGTTTGCTCGGCGCATTCAATATCAGGTTCGTCGCCGTGGATCGCGACGCGCGCTCGGAATCGTGGTTGCGCCAACGAGATCTAGCTCTACTCCGAACCGAGCCCTCATACCTGTTGTTCGAGAACGAATCGCCGATCGTTCACGCTGGACTCTTCGAGGAGGTCCCCGGCTATGTGCGCGCGGTCTCCGAAGGCGAGGCATTGTTGTCCGGAGGGCGCGCCCCCGCTCAGCGCCGAGTGCTGGAGGCTTCGTCGGCGCGCGAGTACCACGCGGACGACGTCGCCGGTCCGGCCGTCGTGTGGCTCTCGGAAGGAGCTCACCCTCGCTGGCGGGGGACCCTCGACGGGGTGCGCCTCCCCAAGATCGACGGGGGCTGGGGGAACGCGTTCTCGGTTGCGTCTGATCTAAGTGGTGCCCTGACGGTCTCGTTCCCTCATCGCGCGTCTACGCTCCTCCTTCTTTTGGCGGTCGGGTTGGGATGGATAGTGGTACTCGGAGGATCCTTCTCGCGCGCACCGGTACCCGACGCGATGGGTGCACGGGAGCTCGGATGAACGGCTACTCCCGCGACACCTTGCTGGCCGCGGCCGTCTTCGCACTTATCGCCGCGGGGGCGCTGGCGGACACGCTGATGGGATCGTTCGAGGCGTCGTCCGCCCCGCGATCCCGCGTGGCACCCGTCGTCGTTGCGACGATGTTCTGCCCGCCTCCCCTTCGCACCGGCGAGGCCGCGCAGCGCATCGTTGTGGCGGCAGCCTCGGACTCCGAGACCACCTTGGGCATCGAAGGCCTCGAGGCGCGTCGGCGCGAGCTGCTTCCGGGTCGCTTGACCACGACGGTGTTCCGTGGGGACGCCCCACCGATCGACATCGTCGGCTACGGAGGACGCGTCGATGCCTACGTCGCCGGGACCATTCGCCGGCCGGTGCGCGGATCGGTGGCGGCAGTGTGCGCGCCCCAGGCCGCGTCCGATTGGTACTTCCCAGCGGGATCGACGGCTCTGAACTCGGACGAACGACTTATCGTCTACAACCCATTTCCCGAGGACGCCGTCGTGACGGTCACACTGTACGGACGGCGAGGCCGAAGCAACAAGGCCAACCTGGCCGACATCCCCATTGCCGGGGGCGGATCCGTGGGAATCCAGCTGAACGACTTCGTCCCGACGAGAGGGTTTGTATCGGCCTCCGTACATGCCGAACGCGGGCGAGTGGTGGTGTGGAAGTTGCTTCTTCGAAGCGGGGACCAGGTCAGCGGTGCCGAGATGACTCTGGGGGCCTCGAACACCTCGGACATCTGGTACTTCCCGGAGGGCGCAGTGGGGACCGGGACCGATGAAGCGATCAGCGTTATCAATCCCCAAGATGCAGAAGCGCTTGTCACGGTATCTCTCGTCTCCGCCGAGGAAACGGTGCAGCCGCCCAAGCTCGTGGACGTCGTTGTCCCACCCCAGTCGTCGCGTCTTATCTCCTTCGTGGACCGGGTCGGGGGAGCGCACAGCCGACTCGGTGGCGTTGGGGCGATCGTTCGCACGACCAACGGCGTCCCGATAGTTGCGGAACGAACGCTTCGTTATGCAACCGAATCACTTGAGGGTGTGTCGTCGGAGATGGGTGCCACCGAACCGGCAAGGAACTGGAGGTTGGGCCCTGCGTCCGCCAGCCCCGATAACGATGCCCTCGTCGTCATCAATGCCGATTCCGAGCCGGTCACCCTCGACGTGACGCTTTTGCAAGTGGAGCGCGACCCGCGTTCGCCGGGCGCTCTGCAGGGGATCCGAGTTCCGCCGGGGGGGAGATTCAAGGTACCCCTCGCGCGCTGGACGGGAGGGATTCCAATGGTGGCTCTGGTGACTGCCTCGGGCGAGATCGTGGCGGAGAGGGTTGCCTATTCCGAGAGCGATGCCGACGTCGGCGCGCTGATGGGGACCAGGATCTGAGGGCTAATCGCGGCGAGTACCGACGCTCTGACGCTCGGAGAACTCGCGCGTCGCATCGACGAATGCGTTGAATAGGCCCTGCTGGGTCGCTTCGTTCGCCGCCATCAGCTCGGGATGCCACTGCACTCCTACGACCCAGCTGTGTTCAGTCGAGACGACCGCCTCCAACACCCCGTCTTCGGCCCACCCGACCGGCTCCAGCGCGGGAGCAATGGTGCCGAGCCCTTGATGGTGGGAGGAGTTCACTCGAAGCTCCCGAGTCCCAACCGTTTCAGCGACCGCGCTGCCGGCTTCGAGCGTCAGCGAATGGACGGGCTCAGGGCCGTGTGGCCTATCGTGCGCCAATCGGCCCGGGGTGTCTCCAAGGTGCTGATCGAGCGTCCCACCTAGATGGACGTTCAGGATTTGCATCCCGTGACAGATCGCAAGTACCGGAAGGTCCCGTTCGAGAGCCGCAGCGAGCAAGGTCAGCTCAAAATCGTCTCGACGGCGGTTCACGCCGTAGGTCTTGGGGTGAGGGTTTTCGCCGTACAGCGCTGGATCCACGTCGCCGCCTCCGGGCACCACCAGGCCCACGGCTCCCTCGATGGGGGACGAGTCATCGGGCTCGAGTCCCATCGAGAGTTGAAGGTCCGGAGGTGAGGGCTCGGCCGGCAACACCGAGAAGGTCGAGAAGACTCGGGGTTCGGCGCCCGCGTTACGCAATGCCCCAACGTAGGGCAGCGGCAAGCGAGCATGACCCTTGCGCCACTGACCTACAACCACTACGTGCCCCGGCTGCTCGTCTCCCGCGTCCCTAGTCGTGTTATCCAAACCGCCTGAATCCCTTCAACGGAGAGCTATGACCGAGGATATGCGCTTCGAAACGGCCGCCATCCATGCGGGGCAGGACCCAGATCCCGCCACCGGCGCGGTGATCGTC
>DATADF010000097.1:0-2525 GCA_036258695.1 Actinomycetota bacterium | reverse complement strand
CGCATTTCGCCGAGGCGTCGGAGTCCGACAGCGCGGCCCCGGAGCCTAAGCTCGGGCGGACCTATGACCCCCGCCCAGAGCGGGAGCACGTCCGGGGACGCCTCGCCGCGATGCTGAGTGTGCTCTTGGCGACGATGGCGCTTGCCCCCTTCATGGTAGTGGTGACCGGCTGGGCCACTTGGGCGGAAGTCGAGGGGCCCGTCACGCTTGGGTTTGGCCCGATCGTCGGCTTGGTGGGGACGGTGCTCGGCTTCTACTTCGGAAGTCAGAGGACGGACAGTTGAGGTCGGTTACAGAAGCTGAGCTCCGGTATCTCGTCGAGAGCGTCGGGTCGATCTATAACGAACGTCTTGCGATTGACGACCTAAAGATGAAGGCCGTGCTGCGGATCTATCCGCTGCCACCCACCCCTCGGCGCGTCGCCGCAGCAGTCCTTGATCAGACCAGAGTTCTTCTCCACGAGGCGCCTCTGTCGCGGCGTAATGGCGAGTGGGCCGTCGCGGTGGCCTGCCTCTTCGCGCGCAAGCAGGGCCAGGCTTTGAGGCTGTCGGACGACGACGCTTCCTCACTCATCCGACGAGCGCAAGAGCGACATGGAACTGCGGCCACCGTCGCTTGGATAGCGCGGCGTTTGGAGGAACTCTCGGATGCCGATTCGCAGTTGGGCTTCTTTGAGCGGCCGGAGGCTGGGCCATCGAGACCAGCCGTCAAGGCATACATCGTGTCGGCTCTTACGGCACTGGATGAACCGGATCGGAAGTGGGTCATTGCGACCTCGGAGGAGGCCGCAACCGCGCTCCGGAAGCTTGGCATCGAGGTCCATCAGCCCGTCCTGGTGACGGACCCTGTCGATCAACCAGGGATCGAAGCAACCCGGGTGCACGCTGTCGATTACGCGGCCGTGCTGGACTCAGATCTTCTGGTCGTTCTAGGAAACTACCCCTCTTGGGGAGGCGGCAAGGAGATTGCCTGGGGAGAGGCAAACGGCTGTGCAGTCGTGTTGATTATGAGCACGAACCGCCGTCTAAGCCGGCTGGTCTCGGGGTCGTCTCGAGGACTCGCGGTCTTGCCCGACACGAGCGGAATCGCTGGCGCACTAACGGAGTACGTTGAAGCGAAGCGGGCATCGCTCGAAGCGCACGCGGAGAAGAGGTTGCTCCGAGACGTCAGATTTGCTCCGATCCTGGACGCGTTGCGCAACATCGCGGCATCTAAGGCACCGCTCCCCCCGCCTTTCGGGATCACGGCTAGTCGGCTCCAGGAACTAGCCGCATCGTCGAACCACGTCGCAAACGGCACGATTGAGGAACTGGCTGACCTAGCGCGCGACTTGTCGCTCGTCGTATCGCTCGGCGAATGGATAGAGGTCACTACCGATGCTGAGACTCGAAAGCCAAGGCGTGGCCCTGTTATCGAGAGTGGCGAATTCGATGCGCTTCGAGCGGCCATCAGAATCCACGGCCCCGCGCCCGAACGTGTCGTATCAGCATTGGAGAAGGTTCTCATCATGCGAAGTTCAGCCGTCAAACGACGAGATCCCTTGAATAGCGCCGAGGACTGGGCACCTTTCTTGGAGAGCCCGTGATGAATCGGTTCGCCGACCTAGTGGCGGCCAACCTTCTCGACGGGGTCAGCCAGCCGCCAATCGATGTGCATGCTGTTGCGGCGCGGTGTGGAGTCAGAGTTGTCGAGTACGCGTCTCTTCACGAGGATGGCCGTTTCTCGTGGGAGGGGAACACGCCGGTTGTGGGACTGCGTCGCGATCGGTCACTTGCCAGAAAGAGGTTCACGTTGGCACATGAACTCGCGCACTGGGCGCTTTCGAGCCACGTGAGTGATGGACCGTCCTACCGGAGGATGACTCTTGATCCAAGCGCTGAAGAGCGGTTGTGCGATGCGATCGCGGGGGCACTGCTCATGCCCAGCCCTTGGGTGCAGCGATGGGCAGATGATCCTCTATCGCTAGATCGTTTGCGAGAGATGGCGACCAAAGCTGGAGTGTCCTTATCTGCTGCTGCTGTACGCCTGGCTGAAACGCGAGGTGAAGTGTCGATGCTTCTCCGTTGGCGGACTGTCGGCGGTCTGTGGATCTTGGCCGGCATGGCCGGAGTTCCTCGACACATGGGCCGCCCCATAGCGATGACGTCGCAGGCCCAGCGAGCCGTAGACAAACTTGCCGACGAGGATACTTGGCTAGCGCTCAAATTGGGATTCGGCGCTACGGCTCATCAGGTCAAGGCACACGTGAGTCGTGGGGACACCGTTTCACTAATGCTCGTCACAAAGGTTTACGGACTCCGTCCTGAGCGGCGGATGCTGCACGAATACCCTGCTAACGCCAGCACGTAGCCTGTCGAAGAGCTCCAAGACTCGGGTGAACTATCTGCCCGACCGCGGAAGTCTGTTCGTATGACACGTATCAGGATCATCATTTTCCATACGCGCTTGTCGTCGATCTCCCAAGGCGATCGCCTTCGAAGGACACCTGAGGCTGGCACTGTAGGGATTGCGCCGCTAGAGCGGCG
>DATADF010000096.1:0-5619 GCA_036258695.1 Actinomycetota bacterium | reverse complement strand
GAGGACGCAGACGTGAAGGCGCAGGAGCGTTTGATCGACCGGTTCGAAGACCAGGGTCAGGGCGCGTTCGTCGAGGAGTACGACGAGTCCGACGAGCGGATGGTCATCAACATGGGGCCGGTGCATCCGTCGACGCACGGCGTGTTGCGTCTGGTCCTCGAACTCGACGGCGAGAACGTGCTCCGTTGTCTGCCGGTGATCGGTTACCTGCACACCGGGATGGAGAAGGAGTGTGAGGACCAAAACTGGCGCGGCGCCGTGACGATCGTGACGCGGATGGACTACTTGGCTCCGCTGTTCAACGAGCAGGCCTATTCGTTGGCGGTAGAGCGCCTGCTCGGCATCGAGGTACCGCCGCGCGGTCGTTACATCCGGACGTTGATGGCCGAGCTCAACCGTTTGTCGTCGCATCTGGTGTGGTTCGGAACGCAGGGGCTAGACATGGGCGCGATGTCGGCCATGTTCTACGGGTTCCGCGAGCGGGAGCTCATCCTCGACTTTTACGAGATGGTCACCGGGCTCCGCATGAACCACGGCTATTTCATCCCGGGGGGCGTGTGGCAGGACCTTCCCGATGGCTGGTCCGACGTCTGCGGTCGCATCGTGGATCTGCTGCCCGGCCGCATCAAGGAATACGAGGATCTGCTCACCGAGAACCCGATATTCCTGGAGAGAACCACGGGCGTCGGCGTACTCAGCGCGGAGCAAGCCAACGGCCTCGGAGCGACGGGTCCGATCGCAAGGGCCTCGGGGGTCGATTGGGATTTGCGCCGCGATATCCCCTACGACGCATATCCGGATGTTGAGTTCGCGGTTCCGGTCTCCACTACGGGCGATGTCTACGCGCGCTATCGCGTCCGAGTCGCAGAGATGTACGAGTCGGTGTCCATCGTGCGGCAGCTCATGGAGAAGATGCCCGACGGCGACTTCAAGAACATGGATCCGAAGCTGACGCCGCCACCACGACGTGAGCTGAATCGGTCGATGGAGGCCGTCATTCACCACTTCAAGTTGATGACCCAAGGCTACGCCGTGCCTCCGGGGGAGGTCTACGCGGCGGTGGAATCGCCGCGCGGCGAGCTGGGCGTCTACGCGGTGTCCGACGGCGGGACGTCGCCGTATCGCGTGCACGTTCGCGACCCGTCGTTCGTCAATCTGCAGTCGCTCGGACCGATGGTCGTGGGGGGCCTGGTCGCCGACCTGATCGCCTCCATTGCATCAGTTGATCCCGTTATGGGAGGCGTCGATCGATGATCGACGCCCCAAGTTTTGGCCCGCCCGCCCAAGGCGTCGATCGATGATCGACGCCCCAAGTTTTGGCCCGCCCGCCCAAGGCATTGATCGGTGATCAACGCCCAATTGCTGACCCGCCCACCCGAGGGAGTAGACCGCTGAGTCCACGCACCTTTTCGGATGGCCGACTGCGCATCGCCGACGGTGAGGAGAAGCGCGTCCTCAATGGCGACCAACGGCGGCTTGCGGACCGGATCGTCGCCAAGTACCCGAACCCGAGGTCGGCAACTCTGCCGCTGCTGTTCCTCGTGCAGTCCGTGGAGGGCTACGTGAGCGAGGCGGGGATGCGAGAGGTCGCCGAGATCCTCGACCTTACGCCGGCGGAGGTCCTGGCGACGAGCAGCTTCTATACGATGCTCAAGAAAGAGCCTCAGGGCGAGTACCTGCTCTCGGTCTGCCGCAACCTGTCGTGCACCCATCGCGGCGCGCGCTCGGTGATCGCGGCCCTCGAGCAACACCTCGGGATCGAGGCCGGACAGACCACTGCGGACGGCAAGTTCACGTTGGAGGCGGCCGAGTGCCTCGCGACATGTGACGGCGCCCCGTCCATGCAGGTCAACTACGAGGACTTTTACTCGCTGACCGCGGAGTCGGTAATCGAACTGGTAGAGCGGCTGGCCCGCGGTGAGGAAGTTCGGAGCGTGCGCGACCAACCTGTTAAGTCGGCGCGCGCGATCTCATTCGAGACCGCGATGACCGGCCTGCGTCCGGGAAGTCCAGATGACGACAGCTTCGCGCCGGTCGTGGGCGGGGAGGCTCCTCCGCCGGACATGGCCCCTGGCTTCCGGCCCCCGCTCGACTACGACAAAGAGGGCGATCGGATAAACGAAACCGGTGACGAAGCCTGATGGCCGAAGAGACCCTCCTCGTTATGCGCAGGCTGCGCGCGTTCCCGGACGACTCGTTCACGTTGCATCGCGCGTTAGAGGACGGTGCCTACGAGGCGGCGCGCAAGGCGGTGACTTCGTTGAGCCCCGAGGACACGATGGAGCTCGTGAAAGCGTCTGGCCTGCGCGGGCGCGGAGGCGCGGGATTTCCAACGGGCAGCAAGTGGTCGTTCTGTCCGCGCGATGTCTTTCCGAAGTACGTCGTGATCAACCACGATGAAGGCGAGCCCGGCACTTTCAAGGACCGTGAACTCGCCGAGGCAGATCCGCACGCGATCCTCGAGGGGATCACGATCGCGGCGTGGGCCGTGCAAGCCAACAAGGCGTTCATCTATTGCAGGGGTGAGTTCGCGCTGGGAGCACGACGCCTGGGCGCGGCGATCGCGGAGGCCTACTCGCGTGGCTTTCTCGGATCCGGAATATACGGGTCCGATTTCGATCTCGACATCGTGCTGCATCGCGGCGCCGGCGCGTACATCTGCGGCGAGGAGTCCGCGCTTTTGGACTCACTCGAGGGGTTCCGCGGGCAGCCCCGGCTTCGGCCCCCCTTCCCCGCGGTCAAAGGGCTGTACGGCCAGCCAACTGTGATCAACAACACCGAGACCGTAGCGACCCTCCCCGCGATCATCACGAACGGAGCCGAGTGGTACCGGCAGTGGGGCACCGAGCAATCGCCCGGAACCAAGATGTTCTCCGTCTCCGGGCACGTGAATAAGCCGGGGAACTACGAGGTCCCCTTGGGCACTCCTTTGTCCGACCTGCTCGAGCTCGCCGGCGGCATGCTGAACGGGGGCCAGCCCAAGGCGGTCATCCCCGGCGGCGCCAGCGCGCCGTTGCTCACAGACACGTCGGTGGCCATGGACTTCGAGTCGCTGAAGGACGCGGGAACCATGCTCGGCTCGGGTGCCGTGGTCTTCATGGACGAAACGACGTGCATGGTGCGCAATGCCCTCGTGACGACGGAGTTCTTCGAGCACGAATCCTGTGGGAAGTGCACTCCATGCCGCGAGGGGACGTGGTGGGCCGTCAAGGTGTTGGAGCGAATAGAGCACGGGGAGGGTCGGGCCGAGGACCTCGACGTTCTGCTGGACATCGCCGACGGCATCGATGGCCGCTCATTCTGCCCACTGGGTGATGCCGCGTCGTGGGCGTTACGCAGCAACGTCAAATTGTTTCGCGAAGAGTTCCAACAGCATGTCGACCAGCATGGCTGTCCATTCGGTGCCGACCATCGCACCCTCGCCGGAGTGAGCCGCGAGCGATCCGCATGAACGAAACCATTTCGCTCACGATCAACGGCCGAACTGTAGACACACAGAAGGGTCGACTGCTCATCGACATAGCGGAGGAGATGGGGATCTTCGTCCCGCGCTTCTGCTACCACCCGGGAATGAAGTCGGTCGCGGTCTGCCGCATGTGTCTGGTCGCTATCGAAGGACAGCGCAAGCTCATGCCCGCCTGCGCGACGCCGGCAGACGACGGCATGATCGTTAATACGGTTGACGAGCAGGCCGTCGACGCCCAGCGAGGAATGTTGGAGTTCCTCCTTATCAACCACCCACTCGATTGCCCGATCTGTGATCGCGCTGGCGAATGCCCGCTGCAAGATCAGACCTACCGCCACGGCCCGGGCTCTAGTCGGTATCAAGAGGCCAAGCGCACATTCGAGAAGCCGCTCGAGATCTCCGACTTGGTCGTGCTCGACCGCGAGAGGTGCGTCCTCTGTTGGCGATGTGTTCGGTTCGCCGATGAGATCGCGGGCGACCGATTCATTCAACTCGTGGATCGGGGACCCGGCACGCAGGTACTCGCGTTTAACGATGAGCCGTTCAACAGCTACTTCTCGGGCAACACAATCCAGATCTGCCCAGTCGGGGCGCTCACCGCATCGACCTATCGGTTCGTGTCACGCCCGTGGAATCTGAAGGCCGCGCCAAGCGTGTGCGCGTATTGCTCGGTTGGCTGCCCAATCACGAACGAGGTGCGCGGCGACAAGCTTGTGCGCTGCCAGGCCATGCCCAACGAGCAGGTCAACGACTTCTGGATGTGTGACAAGGGACGCTTTGGCTTCCACTACGTCTCGTCGCAGGACCGGTTGACGACGCCGTTGCTTCGTGCGGGTGCGGAGTTCCGCCCTGCTTCCTGGGCGGAGGCGTACAAGACAATCGCCCCCAAGCTCGGCGGAAAGGTCGGAGTGATAGCCGGGGGCCATCTCACCACTGAGGACGCATTCGCGATCGGCCGGCTGGCCAAGAAGGTGATCGGCACCGCCGATGTGGATTCCAGAGTCGTCGACGCAGGAGCCCCATACGAGTTGGCCGCCGGCGTGACGGGGGTCGCCGGCTCGTCCGCGACGCTCGACGACCTCGACTCGGCGAACACGATCCTGTGGGTCGGCCCGGACCCCAAGGAGACGCTGCCGGTTCTCTACCTGCGTTTGCGTCGCGCCGTCGTCGACCACAGGGCGCGTCTCGTTGTCGTTTCGCCGCGCGCCCAGTCGCTCGACGATGTTGCCACGCACGTGGTCCGCTGCTCAGTCGGCGGTGAAGTCGACGCGCTCCACCGCTTGCAGGAAGACCATCTCGGCGCGCCCTTCGTCGCTTGTTGGGGGCCGACATCGCCCGGCACCAACGAGAACGCGATCTTTCAGGCCGTCCTCGACCTGGCGCGCGTCCTCGAGGGGCGGGTTCTTGTCTGTCCGCCCCATGCGGGGTCGCAGGGCTTGCTCGACATGGGGGTGCACCCGGCGCTCGATGCAGGTCATCGCCCAGCCGCCACCATGGGTCGAGACACCCGGGCGATTCTCGAGGCCGCGGCCGCCGGAGAGATCGACTGCTTGCTGTTGTTCGGCGCCGATCCGATCGGCGACTTTCCGAACCGGGCACTGGCGCGCACGGCGCTGGAGAAGTGCAAGTTCGTGGTGGCGATCGAGCTCTTTCCTACGGAGTCCGCGGTGCTCGCCGACGTTGTGTTGCCGTCCACCGCGTACGCAGAACGCGAGGGCACCTTCACGAACCTAGAACGAAGGATCCAGCACCTGGAACCCGCGGTGGAGCCCCCGGGAGTGGCGCGCGACCCGTGGCGCGTGTGCGCGGATCTCGCAAGCGAGCTGGGGCAGACGTGGCCCTGGTCGAGCCTCGGCGACGTCTGGGCGGATATCAAAAAGGAAGTCCCGACTCATGCGGGCGTGGACCTCGCCGCGATCGCGGCGCAGGCACCGTTGCCGAGTCCTAACTACGAGACCGGGTTCGCGCCGACGGAGCAGCTATTCGAGCCCAACGGCGGAGCGGCGGCGATCGTCGCCGGGCCGGGAGCGCAGTACCCCAAGGGCTACCGCTCCGGCGCGCCATTCCAGACGGGTCAGAACTGGCCCCTTTCGTGGGAACTGCGCGCCTTCGAGGCCAAACAGCGCCCCGGAATGATCCCACCCCTCCCATCT
>DATADF010000095.1:0-3037 GCA_036258695.1 Actinomycetota bacterium | reverse complement strand
GCGCCGATCCTGGTCGGCGCAGCGTCGATGAACCCTGTTATCCGCGAAACAGGTAAATCGGACTAGACCAGGCGCGATGCCCGTCTTCCTGCTGCACGCGGACATAGAGGCGCGTGTCACTGTCACTGCGAAGCTTGACCTTGCGGCGATGCATGATGCGCGTCTGTGTCATTATCTCGGGCAAACGCTGGATCTTGACAGCCCGATCGAGACCGCCTGCGTCGAACACGCGCTCCTCAATGCCAAGCTCGGCGATCGCCACAGAGCCCGATACCGGTTTGGTGTGGAACGCGAGCCGTCCGCCCGTGGCGCTCTCCAGCCACAGATCAATAGCCCCGTAGTTGCCGGTCGTGACCGCCTTCCAGGTCACGCCAGCGGCATCCTGCTTCTGAATGCCTCGGTCGAGGTTCCAGTTGTTGATCATCTCGGTCCGACGAATGACATTGTCCGTAATGTCCAGGGTCCCGTCCCAGTTCGTCGTGCGCGCCCTGCCGCGATACTCGGCTCCCTCGAAGACGAGACGCACGCGCCTGCCGAGATCATTCGCCGTGTAAGGGCGCACGGTCTCGATCAGGTCGAGGCCGTCGAAAATGTCGACTCGCTCAACCGGGGCCGATCCGACCACGTCGATCGCGAGCTCGACCTCCTCGGACGCGACCCGGGCGATGTCGCCCATAATCAGCTGCCGCGTTTTCTTCGATTCCGCTGGAAAGAGAGCCGGATCGCGCAAAAAGAGCTCGCCGGGCGCCACGAGCTCAACAGCGACGTCCAGGATCATGCGGTTGCCCGTCGTGCCGAAGTGATGGCGGCGACGCATCGCTTCGAAGATCGCGTCTCGGTCCAGGCGTGTCGCGACGAAGCAGGTCAGGCCGCCCTGGCTCCCGAAGAACGAGGCGCCCGGGTAACAGGCGCCCGGCCGCCCCTTGTGCCCGTCCGAGTTCGCAACGATGCCAACACGGTAGCCCTTTTCGAAGGCGTCGCGCAGGATCCACTCAAACGTGCCCCAGGCGGAATGCACCTCCACGGCGGTCTCGAGCATGCCGTCGTGGGCAAATTTGATGTCCGCGTAGCGCCCGCCCACATGGGCCATCACCACGCAGTCCTTGCCCCTGAGCTTCTCGAACAATTCATGCGCCGTGTGCGCGTCCGTCCCTTCGTCGACGATATCGATTGGGCCGGCGATCTGCGCATGGGACGAGCGGTGAATCGTCTCACCCTCGCGCCGGTAGTGCACGTTGCGATCGCCGCCGATCGCCGTGTTAGCCGACCATTCATATCCGGGAATGCAGACGAACCGTCCCGTCTGGTCGAATGACGCCGAAAGCTTGTTCAGCTCTTGCCAGAACGCGCCCGTGATCTGGAAATCGTTGCCTTGATGGCCCATGACGTCCAGGAAAGCCTTGTCGCGGCCGAACTCGAAATAGTCGCGGGCCGAATTCGTGCCGAGGGTCTCGTTCGACTGGCCGTGCGTGTCGCCCCAGAAATGCACGAGATCCGCGTCCATCGAGGCGACGCGAAGCGGATTGCTGCGGCACAGTTCCCGCCCATTCTCGTCGAGCACGCCGATCGTGAGGTCCGCGACCTCTTTGCTCGTCAGCCCCTCGGCCACGGCGGCGAACTCGCCTTTCCTGAAGCGTAGGGTCTCTGGCAGTTCCATCACCGACGAACTGCTCTCCAGCTTCAGCGTCCTGTCGATCTGGTTCGACGGATTCCCCCATTTATCGTCCACCTTGATGCAAAGCCGAAAAGCCTCGCCTCTCCGAACCAGCGTGGGGATGACCGCGCGCCACCTGACGCCCGGCCCCGGCACGATCGCGATCTTCGGGCTCTCGGGCAGCGCTACGTAGTCGTAAGTTGCAATGGGATCGGCGAGGACGCGGAATTCGAACTCGCGCTCGCAATAGGTCTGGAGTCGGATGCCGGGCGAGCCGAAGCGGCGATCGCCGAAGCGGATAGTGATCGTGTCCCCCGGCGCAAGGAAATCCCTGATCACGCCGATGTAGAGCGATCGGCTCCACGGTCGGATGTTGCGTTTGAACTCCCATTTGCATTCGAGGGTAGCGCCGTTCGAGGCCTCCACCGTGGTGTAGCCCGGAGCCTTCGGATCATCGAACTGCACCGGCCCGAAGTCGGTGGCGAAGCGGAAGCCGATCTTGAGCGAGCCGGTGTCGTCAAGCCCGAACCGCCCGGCCGTGTAGGTCAACGTAAAGCTCTGATAGGAGCCCGCTTCGAAGCTGCCGGACGGTTCGATCGTGGCCGAGCCCATCAGGTCCGGGCGGTATTCGGAATAAGGCACTCGCTGGTCGTATCCTGCGTTGATGACGCGCTCTCGGCCGAGCCGGTCCTCAGATCACCTCGTCCGCCTTGTTGTCAGTCTCGCCGTAGCGCCGGAGCGTGGCGGGGCGGGTGCCCGCATAGAGCTTCTCGAGGCCGGGAGTGATCTTGGCGTTCTCGCGTTCGAACAGGCTGTTGCCGTCCAGATCGCTCTCGACCAGAAACGGCCCGAAGTTCTCGACGTCGAGCACCCAGATCGCTTGCGCCAGCCCCAGCTCCTCCACCCAATAAACGCCTGGCACCTGCCGGATGCCGCGCCCAAGGAGAGCCCCGGTGCCATAACCGACGGTCGTCAGGTAGATCGCATTGTTCGGCACGAAGGACTTGCGATAGACGTCGGACGTCATCCCACCCTTGCCGATGATGATGTTGCACCCGGACAGCTTGAACCATCCGTCGAGCCACTTGGCAAAGCGGAACGACGCGGTCGCCGTGACGGCGCCGACGTTGAAGCGTCCGTCGGGCTCGATCGTCGCCGCGGGCGAGCAGTGGAAGTTGACGCGGCCGAGCGCCTCCTGCGAGGCCGGCATGCCGGCCCCGTCCTCGACCGCCAGCTTGTAGACGCCCTCCCGGGCCGTGAAGATGCGCCCGGTGAGATAAACCACCGAGCCGATCTCGAGCCCGCGCAGATCCTCAGTGCCGGCCGGCAGATTAAGATGAACTTTCTTGAGATTGCTGGTCACGACCTCACTCCGCTGCCGCA
>DATADF010000094.1:0-4825 GCA_036258695.1 Actinomycetota bacterium | reverse complement strand
CTGGTCGGCATCTGCGATAGCAAGCTTCGGTTCGGGCATCGTGTTACATCAGGTCGGTTACGCGTGGATGTGCCTTGTCGGCTCCGCGATCGGCCTGTTGCCGGCCGCGGCCGCCCTTTGGGTGCGTCGAACTGCGGAGGTTCCTGCGGGGTAACGGGCACGCCTACCATGAGGGCATGAGCCCGCGCCCGTCTTTGGTGCTCCGAGCCTGCCTGGCGGCGCTGGCCGCGATGGGGGTCGCAGTAGCACATCAGGCTGGGAGTCATCGCGCTGATAGTTGCACTCGTGAGACGCTGACCTGATGTTGCGAGCCGGACTCCTAGCTGTGCTGATCGTGGTCGCATTTCCCGCTACGGCCTACGCGCATGTCGTGGGGCCGTCGGGCGGCGTAGAGCTAGAGCTTCTGCTCATCGCCGTCGCGCTGCTCGTCGCCGCCTTTCTCATTAAGCGAACCGACGAGCAGCCCAGCCGCGTCCCTGTGGTGCTGCTCGTTCTTGGGGTCGGGTTGGGAATCGGGTCCGTGGCCTGGCCGCGACTGGGACAGCCGCCCAGCACCACGAGCGCAGTGGTGACCATCGTGTCTCCGACCGATGGAGCCACGGTGCCGGCGGGACGGCCCGTGGATGTAACGGTGGAGCTTGCGAATGCCCCGCTGGCACGCTCGGCCACTTCCCAGGCAGGGGGTCACTTGCATCTGTATGTCGACGGGCAACTTCAGCAGATGCCATATTCGTTGACTGCCGAGATCGAATTGGAACCCGGCAGCCATGAACTCACGGTCGAATACGTCGATGCACAGCACGTGTCCTTCGATCCGCCTGTTCAGACGACGGTCAGCGTGACTGCCGAGTAAGGGACGAGCTCGCTCGCGGCAGGTCTCTTTGCTTAGACCATTGTTGTATGGGCGCTTCCCCGAACTCCTCGCGGGGTTGCCGCATCGAAGGCTGAGCGATGCGCCTTCGCCGACGCGTCGGCTCGATGGTCTCGAGCAGTCCCAAGGAGCAGCGCTGTGGCTCAAAGATGATGGGGTCTTCGGCACGATTTACGGCGGCAACAAGGTACGCAAGCTCGAGTGGCTGCTCCCGGATATAGAAGTACGAGGGTCGCGATCCCTCTTTACGTGGGGAGGCCTCGCCACCCATTGGGGACTCGCGGCCGCACTGTACGCCCAGGAGATCGGCGTCGAGAGTGTCATCTCGCTCGTTGATCAACCTGTGGACGACCACGTGCGCGCCCATCTCAAGAAGCTGCGCGACCACGCCCGGCTGCATCGACATCGATCATCGATAACGGCGGCACTGGCTGCACCACTCGAGATCGCAACATCGAGCATCCGACAACGAGGGCTCCCGTACATACTGCCGCCGGGCGGGTCGTCACCACTTGGTGCACTGGGATATGTCGAAGCGGGCCTCGAGCTGGCGCACCAGGTGGAAGTGGGCGAGTTACCCGAGCCAAGTCACATCGTCGTCGCCGTCGGATCCGGAGGGACGGCGGCGGGTCTCTTGACAGGACTGCGTCTCGCCGGGTTGAGCAGCCGCATCGTGGGCGTGGTCGTCGCGCACCAGCTCAAGCGTGAGCGCGCGGTGGTCCAAGGCCTCGCCGCGCGCGCGTTGAATCTCATTCGAAAACGCGGTGCGGCCATCCCCGACGATCCCGCTTTGACTCGGAATGGCCTGGAGCTGACGCGTGCCTGGCTTGGCCCCGGCTACGGCCGTTCAACCGAGGAGTCGGAGCGCGCTCTCGCTCTGGCTCGGGAGAACGCCGGTTTGGAGCTCGATCCCGTGTACACCGCGAAGGCAATGGCAGCGCTCCTCGCCTTGGACGCGCGCGGCTACTTCGGCAAGGGGCCCGTGCTGTTCCTGAACACCTACAACTCGCTGCGCTGACCAGCGCCGGAAGTCATGCTTTGCTTAGCGACCGTGACTGAGGAGGACGCGAAGCGATCGCAACACGAGGATTATCTCGAACGAGCGCGCGGCCAGATCGCGTTCGAAGCGCAGGAGAGATCCGTCGACGAGGAGACCTTCCTTTCCGTCGTGCAACAGGCGATCGACGCCGTTGAAGCGGCGGAGATCCCCTATGTGATGCACGGCGGTCTAGCGGTGTCGATCTGGGGACGACCACGCTGGACGCACGACCTCGATCTGCTCGTGCAACCCCAACACGCCAAGCCTGCCTTGGACGCCTTGGAGGGTCGTGGCTTCGCGAGCCATGAGACCGACCCGACGTGGCTATTCAAAGCGTTGAAGGACGGGGTTCTTGTGGATGTGCTCTTCAAGGTGGTGGGCGACATCTATCTCGATGACGAGATGCTCGCCCACGCGCGACGTGAGAGTCTGAAGGAGATAGAGCTCAATGTCATTTCGCCGGAGGATTTGCTGATCATCAAGGTGACGGCATTCGACGAGCAGACTTCACGGCATTGGTTCGACGCGCTTGGCATCCTGGCTCAGACGGAGCTCGACTGGGACTATCTGCTGCAGCGCGCTCGCCGTTCGGCGCGGCGACTTCTCAGCGTGCTGCTGTTCGCACAATCAAACGACGTTCTCGTTCCGGACAGCGTTGTCGACTCGCTGCTCGCTGCGATCCGCGCTGATTAACAGGTGGGGCCAACGACGCGGCGTCTCCTGCTCATACTCTTGCCGGCTTTCGCCTTCGTCGCGCTGTTGGCACTCGGACTGATGAAAGCCCCGCCGACCGAGATCGCCGCGGGTTCCCCGGCCCCCGACTTCAGCCTCGAGCTGCTCCAAGGGGGCGAGTTTTCGAGTGACGATCTTGAGGGCCATCCCGTCGTACTCAACTTCTGGGCCTCGTGGTGTGTGCCATGTCGCGATGAAGTGCCCGCCCTGGAACGCGCGTGGCGAGAGTTCCGGGACGACGGTCTGATCATCGTCGGGGTGAACATTCGCGATGCTTCCTCGGACGCAGAGCGATTCGTCGCTGAGTACGACGTGACGTATCCGGTGATCCGTGATGAGGAGCTTCGCCTTGCTCGCAAGCTTGGTGTGGTCGGCGTGCCCGAGACTTACTTCATTGACGACGAGTGGAAGTTCGTCACGACACTTGCAGGGGCACGTCAGGGGACCGAACAGGGGACCGTCGTGCTGGGCCCGATCTCTGAGGACGCTCTTCTCGACAACATCGCAGTGCTCCTGCGGCGGGCCGGCAGTCCGCGCTAGCTAGTCCTTGAACGAAAAGAATCCGGCCGGGGGTATGCCCCCGGCCGGATTGTGAATCTGGGTTATGTGGTCGATTAGCAGGCCAGCGGCGTAACGAGCTGACCACCAAGGACCACGATCACGTACACGCGGTCGTTAGCTTCGCCAACCGCCAGTCCCATGTGCTCGAAGAAGGGCCGCCTCAGGACGCTTCTGGGGTACTGGTTGCGCGTCATGCGCTTCCAGATCGCGTCCAGGGTCTTGCCCTTCATGATCAGTGCGCCCACCGTCACGGTGTCGCTAAGCAACTGATCGCGTGTTTGAGCACGCAGCTTGGCAATCTCGCCGTCGCCCTCACGCTGCTCGATCTCCATGTACACGTTGGCTACCGCCTGAAGTACTTGGTCGAGACCCAAAGTACTTCGGTCGTAAGTCTCCCTATAGGTGTTAATCGTCTCGGCGAGCTCGTCCTCAATCTCGCTCGGCGAGAACAAACACTGCGCCTGGGCAGACCATGTTGGTACCAACACGAACACGAGAACCAGGGCCAGCAAAATTCGTACTGTCTTCATGACAGGGTCCTCCTCTCGTAAGACAAGCGGCCGGCTCGTCTCGACACTGAGACCTTGCCCTGCTTAATTGGATATTGCGCCTCAAACCCCTGCAAGGCAAGGAACTGAGGGGAGACCCCCTCAGTCGGCCCCGTTTTTACCCGAACGTGGAAACCGTAATCGTCGTCTGAGATCTTTTGTTGCGTCGTCGAGCAACGGTTGGTCGAGGCCGTCATCGTCGATGAGATTTTTCACACCTTCCAAGGCGCTGCCGAGTCCCTGCAGGGCCCAGTCGATCCCCGAGACCGACTTGCGTGCTTCGCCCAATAATCGATCCGCAGCCTTTCGACCGCCGACAACGATGTCGTCGGCGTTGGTCTGGGCGCGCTCGATTCTCTGTGCGGCGGCTTCGAGCGCGTTGCTCTCGATCGCCGTCGCCTGACGCTCGGCCGCCTCGATCACCTTTGCGGCTTTTCTCTCGGTTCGTTCCATTTCTAGTTCGGAGCGACGTTCGGCGGTCAGCCGGATCCTGTCCGCCTCCTCGCGCGCTTGACGCTGAATGTCGACCGCTTCGCGACGTGCCTGCTCGGTGATCTCCGACGCCTCCTCACGAGCCCTTGCGTGTATGTGATCGGCTTCCATCTCGGCTTTGCGGGTCACCGCGGCTGCGTCTTCGGTCGTCTTGTGAAACAGCTCCTCGGCCCGCTTCCGAATCTCCGCGGCCTCCAGCTCGCGCGCCTCTCGAAGTTCGGCCAGCTCCTCCTCCGCCCTCGCTCGGATGCGCTGAAGGTCTTCCTCCGTGCGAAGTCTGAGGCGCGTGGCTTCCTGCATCGCGTCGGCGCGGATTTCGTTCGCCTGGCTCTCGGCTTGGGCTTTGATGTCTAGGGCCTCTTGTTCCGCCGCAGTCCGGAGCTCGATCGTCGCCCTTCGCGCGTCCTCTTCGATCGTGACCGCCTTGGCCTCTGCCTCCGATCGGATTTGAGCCGCGTCGGCCTGGGCTTGTGTCAGGGCTTCTTTTGCAGCATGCAACGCGTCGTTGCGGATCTGGGCCGCCTGCTCACTCGCGCTGTCGTACAGCTCCTCGGCGCGCGCTCGAAGCTCGGTTACCTCGGC
>DATADF010000093.1:0-4225 GCA_036258695.1 Actinomycetota bacterium | reverse complement strand
GTCCGCATGTAGCGGCTCCAGATCGCGACATGGACCAGCGACAGCACAATGCTTGGCAGGATCAGGTGGTGCAGATAGTCCAGGACCGATCCGTCGCCGATCGTGTACATGTTGCCTGCAGGCAACCAGCCGAGCCGCAGGGAGAAGACGTAGATGCCGACAAGCCCGAACCAGAAGGTCGGGATCGACAGCGCGACCATGGCGCCGATCGTCCCCAGATAGTCGAACAGCGAATAGCGGTGCGTGGCGCCACGGATGCCGATCCAGGTGCCGAGGGCGATCGCGATTGCGGTCGAGGTACCCATGAGCAGCAGCGTGGCGAAGAGATGCCGGCCAATCACCGCCAGCACCGACGCGCCATCGCGGAAAGAGTGGCCCCAGTCACCCTGCACAAGCCGCCAAGCCCAGTCGAGATACTGGATCAACAGCGGCCGGTTCAGCCCCAGCTGTTCCTTGAGCCGGTCCATGTCGTCCTGGGTCATGCTGGCGTCGAGCCCAAATTGCGCCAGCGGGCCGCCCGGTATGAGGTTTAGAATGACAAAGCCGATAATCGAGACGATCACAAGCAGCACAAGGCTCTGCGAGACGCGATTGAGCAGGAAGCCGCGCATTCAGCCCTCCATGGTACCTTGATGATGTTTTCCGTTGCCGCCGCCCGGGGTTGTGGAACACCGGGGCGGCGGCGGACTCGTATTATCAGCTCGCCCGGTGCCAGCCCGCGGCATTCCAGGATTCGGTGCGCGTGTTGGGATTAGGCACGACCCCGTGAATCCCCTTCTTGTGCCCGTACACCGCTGTGTTCTGGTAGAGCGGTAGGAAGGGCAGGTCACGACGGACCAGTTCCTGTACGCGGTTGTAGATCGCGCGCCGCGCTTCCGGATCGAAGGTGCGAGTACCTTTCTCGAGCAGGGCATCGACCTCGGCATTGACATACTGCGCATTGTTCGAACCGCGGCCGCCTTTCGCAGCGATCGAGCGCGAGTGCAAGCGGTTGGTAACGTCCGGGTCCGCGCCGATCAGGTAAGTGCTGCCTACTATGACCGAGTCGAACTGCGATTTTCCCCAGAACTCGCCCCAGATCACCGCCGCCGGCAGATTCTTGATGGTCATCTCAACGCCGATCTCTGCAAATGCCTGCTGCAGGAACTGCTGCACCTGCTCGCGGAGGTGGTCGCCTGAGGTGGTCGAGTTGGTGAAGGACAGACGCACCCCGTTCTTGGCACGGATCCTATCGCGCCCGGGCACCCAGCCGGCCTCGTCGAGGATCTGGCGCGCACGCTTGAGGTTGAACTCCTGCACCGGCAGGTTCGGGTTATAGTAGAAGGACTGCCGCGGCATGAACGTCTCGGTCGCGGTCGGCACGCCGTAATAGAGCCCCTCAATGATCGCTTTCTTGTCGATCGCCGCATAGAGCGCCTCACGCACCGCCAGTTCCTTGAATTGCGGACGCTCGAGGTTCAGGTAAAAAGACTCGAATGAGGGCCTGGGCACCAGCGTCACTACCCGGTTCGGCAGTTTGCGAGCTTCCTCGTAATGGTCAGGGGTGATGTATGGCTGACCCACCAGGTCCACGTCGCCGCTCTTGAACTGGGTGTAGAGGACGGTGACATCGGGGATGTATTTGAAGACCAGACGCTCGATATAGGGGCCTTCGCCGAAATAGTCGGGGTTGGCGACGAGCTCGAGATGGTCGCCCGCGACCCGCTGGCGCCACTTGAACGCGCCGGTGCCGACCGGCGCCCTATTGAAGGCGGCGTTGTTGGGATCGGCCTCCTTCTCCAGAATGTGCTTGGGCACCATGAAGGTTTCGGTCAGGAACGACAGATAGGGCGCGAAGGCCTCCTCCATCCGCCACGTGATCTCAGTGGGCGAGACCACTGTGATGTTGCGCACCAGCGCATGGCCGGTCGTGCGCCAGCTGCGGAAATTCGGGTTCGTGATGAGCTCGAGGGTGAATTTCACATCCTCGGCCGTGAAGGGCTTGCCGTCGTGCCAGCGGACATCGTCACGCAGGCGGATGCGCCACGTGAGACCGTCCTCGGAAATGCCGCCGTTCTTTTGGCTCGGCACTTCGACCGCAAGGTTCGGCTGGATAACGCCTTGGGGATCGATGCGGAAGAGCGCGTCGAAAAGCGAGAAATGCACACCGTCATCGACCTCGATCTTCGCCATCAGCGGATTGAAGACAGTGGGTTCTTGCGAGAGCCCGACGACGACGCGACCGGTTGGGCTCGCCGGAGGGGTTTGGCCGAAGGCGGGCTTGCCCAACAGATTGGGCGCGATGACGCCGGCAGCCCCGCCTATCGCCATCATTCGCAGCGCATCGCGCCGCGAGTAGTTCGATGTGGTCGTGGAACGTTTAGGCATGATGTCTCCTCCCTTGTGGTGGCTCTCACCGGTTTGCTGCGAGCGGGCGGGCGCCTTCCGGCCGCTCCCCCGGGATCGCCGCCACCAGCTCACGCGTGTAGGCTGACTGCGGGTCCAGGAAGATTTGCGAGGGCGGTCCGCGTTCGACAATCCGTCATTTGTGCATCACCGCGATTTCGTCGCAGATCTGGCTGGCGACGCGCAGATCGTGGGTGATGAAGATCATCGACACGCCGGTCTCCCGCTGGATCTGGTCCAGCAGCTTCAGGATCTGGGCCTGGATCGACACGTCGAGTGCGGAGACCGCCTCATCGGCAACCACTAGCTTCGGCTTGAACATCAGTGCCCGAGCGATGCCGATGCGCTGGCGTTGCCCACCGGAGAACTCGTGCGGATAGCGGCCAAAGGCGCCGGCATCGAGACCAACATGGGCCAGAAGCACGCGGGCCTCCTCACGCGCCTTGGCATAGGGCATCCCGTGCGCGACCGGGCCTACGGTCAGGATTTGGCCGATCGTCGAGCGCGGGTTGAGCGAGGCGAAGGGATCCTGGAAGATCATCTGGATTTGCGGCCGCAGCGGGCGGAACTCGGCCTCGGAAAGCTTGGCAATGTCGCGGCCCTCGAACAGAATCCGGCCGCCGTCGCTGTCCAGTAGCTTGATCAGAAGCCGGCCCAGCGACGATTTGCCGGAGCCGCTTTCGCCCACAACGCCCAGCGTGCGCCCGGGCGCCAGATCGAACGACACCTCGTTCACCGCCGGCACGATCCGCTGTGTGCCGAACAGCGCGCTGCCGCTGCGATAGGTCTTCACTAGGCCCTCGACGTTCAGGATCGGCGCCTTGCTGGCTGCTTCCTGAGGAATGCGGTCCTTGCCGGTCAGGTGCGGGACGGCCGCGATCAAGCGCCGGGTATAGGGGTGGCTGGGCGACTTCAGGACCTGCTCGGCGCTACCCTGCTCGACGATATGGCCCTTCTCCATCACCACGACGCTGTCTGCGATCTCGGCCACCACCCCGAAGTCATGGGTGATGAACATCACGCTCATTCCCTTGCGGCGCTGAATGTCGCGGATCAGCTGCAGGATCTGCGCCTGGGTGGTCACGTCGAGCGCGGTCGTCGGTTCGTCCGCGATCAGGATCGCGGGCTCGAGCGCGAGGGCCATGGCGATCATCACCCGCTGCCGCTGGCCGCCTGAAAGCCGAAACGGATACTGATGATACATGAGTTGCGGATCGGGCAGACCCACTTCAGTTAACAGCTCAATGGCGCGGCTGCGGCGAGTTTTCGGCGTGCCAACGCCATGCGCCGCCATGACCTCGTCGATCTGCGCGCCCACGGTCATCAGTGGATTGAGCGCCGAGAGTGGGTCCTGAAAAATCATCGACACAACCTGGCCGCGCAGGCCGCGCAGCTTGTCGGGCGACATGCCGACGATGTTCATCCCGTCCAGGTGGATTGCACCCGAGGAGACGCGGATCACCCTGGGCAGAAGCCCCATGATCGCATTGGCTGTGACCGACTTCCCCGATCCAGATTCGCCGATCACGCACAGGATCTGGCCGCGCTTAAGGTCGAAGGAAATGTTCTCGACGGCATAGGCCCGTTCCATGCCTCCCGGCAAGCTTACAGTCAGGCCACGCACCGAAAGCGCCGCCTCGTGGGGGACTATAGCCTGGATGCTAGCGACCATCGAGATCTCCTCCCCTTCCGACTCGCGGGTTACTCTGCTGCGGATTGCGTTTTCGATCGTCGCGTCGTGGCGATCCAACGATTGATCGGATATCTGGCCGTCATGTAAGCATTCCCTATTCGACGGTTGTGAGACCTGGATTCTTTGAGCTCGTTGCTTCGTAAGCAA
>DATADF010000092.1:0-1675 GCA_036258695.1 Actinomycetota bacterium | reverse complement strand
TCCTGCCTCGGCGCAAGGCCGAGAGACAGCGTCGCGTCGCGGAGCTCTCGGAGGAGGAGCGCACAACCATCCTGTTCGAATCGCCGGCCAGGTTGCGCGACACCTTGATCGCCTTGGCCGCGGTCGCGCCGGACCGTGAGGCAGTCATCGCTCGTGAGCTAACGAAGCTGCATGAGGAAGTGATCCGCGGAACTGTGGCCCAGCTCGCCGAGTCCTTCGCCGATGACACGGTTCGCGGGGAGATCGTGCTCGTACTCCACGGGGCGGCCGCTTCGCGCGCCGAGGTGAGTGCCGAGCTGCTGGCGCGCCGAGCCCGGGACCTGATGAACGAGGGAGTCGACCGCAAGGAGGCTCTGACCACGGTCGCGCGCGAAATGAGCGTTCCGCGGCGCGCGGTGTTTGAAGCCTTACTCGAGGAAGGAGAGAGTCGGAGCTAGCTGGTTACGACGCTGTCTTCGGGAAGGACCAGCTCGACGTTCCGCATCGAACCGAGCTGCGCGGCACAGTCCTCGCAGACACGCCTGTCTCTGTAGCTGATAGCGGGCGATTCCGCACCGCAGAACAGACACGTGTCGATCCGTTTCTGGAGGATGATCCGCTCCCCATCGACCGAGATATCGAGCTCATCGCCCTCATGGATGGCAAAAACCTTCCGGATCTCCGAAGGGAGAACGACCCGCCCTAGCTCATCGATCTTGCGCACGACGCCGGTAGACTTCATCGCTTCCCTTGGTCGACTGGTAAGTCCTGGTACATATTGTGGCGAATATTTCCTGTGAGTCAAACCGAATTCCAGAGATTTCCGCCCCCGACGGGGGTTTTTTAGGCTTGTCTGGGCCCCAGAGCCCTCCCGCGCCCCTTTCCCCTCCCGAAATCGGGCGCCGTGGCTGCTGAGGGCGTCTTCTATCTCACCACCCCCATCTACTACGTGGACGACGTGCCCCACCTGGGCCACGCCTATACGACCGTCGCCGGCGACTTTGTATGTCGGTTCCGCCGCATGCAGGGGCGGGCGGTCCACTTCCTGACCGGGACGGACGAACACGGGCAGAAGGTGGCTCGCTCGGCGGAGGCGAACGGAGTGCCGCCCAAGGCGTGGGCCGACCAGATGGTCCCGCGTTGGAAGGATGTCTGGAAGGTCCTGGACATCAGTTACGACGACTTCATACGCACGACCGACGAGCGTCACGAAAGCGCCGTTCAGACCTTCGTACAAGAGTTGTACGACCGAGACGACATCTATCTCGGTACCTATCGCGGGCTCTACTGCGTGGGCTGCGAAGAGTTCAAACTCCCGGACGACCTCGTCGATGGGAAGTGCCCTCTGCACGGCACCGAGCCGGACCAAATCGAAGAGGACAACTATTTCTTTCGCCTCTCGCGCTATCGGGAGCGGCTGATCGAGCTGTACGAGACGAATCCTCGATTCATCATGCCCGAGTCGCGGCGCAAGGAGATCGTGGGCAAGGTGAAGCAGGGACTTGACGACCTGTCGATGTCGCGGGTGAGCTTCGACTGGGGAATCCCGATCCCATGGGACGAAAAGCACGTGATCTACGTCTGGGTCGACGCGCTGCAGAACTACATCACGGCCGTGGGCTATGGAGACGATCGCGCGACGTTCGATCGAGTGTGGCCGGCAGATGTTCACCTCGTTGGAAAAGACATCCTTTGG
>DATADF010000091.1:0-8063 GCA_036258695.1 Actinomycetota bacterium | reverse complement strand
TCGTCAAGCGACTCGTCGCCCAAGGCGATCAGGTGCGCGTGATCGAACAGTTCCCCGAGGTGGTGCATGCCTGGGAGCAAGAGGGCGTCCACGTGGTCCGCGGAGATCCCGGCGATCACACCTTGGTGGCCCAAGCTGCCCACGGCACAAGGACGGTCGTCGTCATGGATGACGAGGCGGGCGACGTGAGTGACATCATCGATGCGGTCGTCGACGGTGCCGCGGAAGCGAATGTTGAAAGACTCGTTCTCTTCGGGTGGGATCCGCCGGCTCCCATCGTCGACGCCGTCGCGAATTCGGGCCGCGATCACATCGTGATCAATGCCGGCCGGAGAAAACTTTTGGGAAAGAGGCCCTCGGCGGCAGCCCTGGCCGAGGCGATCGATGCGGCCGACGATCTCGACGGACACCCACGGCTAGTTCTGGACCTCCGCGACCCGGCCGCGTGGGAAGCGCTGCGACTATCCGTGCCCGCCAAGTAAGAAGAGCGCGCAACCAACGTGGAAGTAGCCGAAGGAATAAATCGCCTGGGGACGCAGTACCTCAATTTCTATCTGATCGAGGAAGGCGGCAAGTTCACGCTCGTCGACAGCGGGATTCCCGGCTACTACGAGCAACTCACCATGCTGTTGTCGTCGAACGGCAAGTCACTGTCCGACATCGACGCCGTGGTCATAACGCATCATCACCAGGACCACATCGGCAACGCCGAACGGTTACGCCGGGACACCGGGGGGCGGATATTCGTCCATCCCCGCGATGCCCCCATCGTGACCCGCCGAGAGCGTCGACCAAGGGCTAACGTCCTTCCGTTTGCCTGGCGGCCATGGTTCGTCCGGTACATAGGTCACCTCATCCGCAACGGCGTGCTGCGGCCTCCGGCGGTGGCCGACACCAAAGACCTCCCAGACGGCGAGCGGCTGGATATCCCAGGATCGCCTCGCGTCCTGCACGTCCCCGGACACACGCCGGGGAGTTGTGCGCTGTGGCTCGAGGAACGTCGGGTCCTTCTCAGCGACGACACGCTGGTCACCCTCGACACTGCGCGCGGCAAGCGAGGGCCTTGCATCCTCACGGGCGCGTTCACAATCGATGAAGTCGAAGCAATCCATTCCCTTGATGCTCTGGCGCCTCTCGACGCAAGGGTGATGTTGCCCGGACACGGCGAGCCCTGGACGAACGGCGTAGGAGAGGCGGTGCGCATCGCGCGCGCCAAGTGGGAAGCGAAGAACGCTTAGTCGGCTCGAAGAGTCGCAGGTCGCATCTCTGCGTCCAGCCGAGCGCCGATCTCTCGCGTGACCGCGATCGTCTGCTCCAGGTGCTCTGCTTCGGTTCGGAAGTTCACGATGCAGCAGCGCAAGACAAATCGACCGTTCAACACCGCGTTCGAGTAATAGACGCGGCCGTCCATCTGCACTTCGGCCATCAGCCGCTCATTGAGGGCGTCGAGATATCGCTCCCGTTCCTCGCCTAGGGGCAAATCCGAGGGTGCGTAGCGAAAACAGCAAATCGACAATTCCACGGGTGCCACGAGTTCGAAGTCCTCGGCGGCCTGAACGAGCTCTGCCAGATAACGCGCCAGCTCGACGTCGTGTGAGATGCGCGCGCCGTAGGCCCGCGTGCCGTGGGCTAAGAGGGACATGAAGATCTTCAGAGCCCAAAAGCTGCGCGACAGCTGCGGCCCCATCATCCCGAGGTCCAGCCCTCTGCCGGTGAACTCCTTGTCTTCATGGATGTATGTCGCGTGTGCCGCGAATGAGTCGGCCAGCCACTGGAGATCCCGAACGAGCACGATGCCGCCCGAATGCGGGGTGTACATCCACTTGTGCGGATCGAACGCGATCGAATCGGATTCCTCGACTCCCGCGATCAGCGGTCGGAGCTCCGGCGAGAGAACCGCCGGCCCCCCGTAAGCCGCGTCGACATGCATCCATAGACCGCGTTCGTGACAGATGCCGGCGATCTCGGCCAGCGGGTCGATGGCTCCCGTTCCCACCGTCCCCAGCGTGGCGACCACCGCAAACGGTTGAAATCCCGCGCGGACGTCCTCGTCGATGCTCCTCTGCAGCGCCGCGACGTCCAGCCGAAACGCAGCGTCGGTGGGGATGAGCCGGACTGCCTGGGATCCCAGCCCCAGCATGTCGAAAGCACGCGTCGTGGCGAAATGGACTTCCGCGCTCGTATATGCGGTCAGTCGCGCATCTCCCACGCCCCGTTGCCGAACCTCCAATCCCAGAGTGCGATCGCGGGCTACCTTCAGCGCCACGAAGTTGGCCATCGAGCCGCCGGACATGACGAGGCCACCGGCGTGCTCGGGGAGGCCGAAGCGCCGGGCGAACCAGGATGTGAGATACAGCTCGAGCTCGGTAGCGCCGGGACCCAGCCGCCAGCCGCCTGCGTTTTGATTGATCGCGGCGGCGACCAGGTCGGCGACCGCCCCAACCGCGGTTCCCGATCCCGAGATGTAGGCCATGAACGCAGGGTGCCCTGTGTACATGGCCGCATCGAAGACGTGCATCCGCAGGTATGCGATCAGCTCCTCGTCGCCGAGTCCTTCCTCCGGAATCTCACGTGTAACGAGGGCTTCGAGGTCCGCCGCGGAGCGACGGCGATACACGGCGAGAGACGGCAACCGGGTGAGGTACTCCTCGAATAGTTCGACGGCGGCCTCGGCCAGCAGCCGGGCTCGCTTGGGCTCCATGTCCAGGTCGGGAAAGGGTTCAGGTCTCATGGGACCGGCAGCCTATAGACACCACGCGTGGCTCGTATTCGTGCAAAGTTAGGTCAATGGCAAATCAGGGGGAAGTCGTGGGCATCAATATCGGGGCCGAGGGGGGTCGCCCACTGCATGCGGTCGACGAAGTTGAGGCGATCCCGGGGAAAGGCTTGGAAGGCGACCGCTACGCGGAGAAAAGCGGGACCTACTCGCAACGCGAGGGAGCGCGCCGACAATTAACTCTGATCGAGTCTGAGGCCATCGAGTCCGTGGCGCGCGATTACGGGATCAAGCTGAACCCGTGGGACACACGGCGAAACATCGTCACTCGCGGGGTGGCGTTGAACCACCTCGTCGGAAAGACATTCCAGGTGGGCGAGGTCGAGGTACGCGCCCTGCAGCTCTGCGAGCCCTGCCGGCATCTCGAGAGCCTCACCCAAAAAGGAGTGCGACGCGCCTTCGTGCATCGCGGCGGCCTCAATGCGGAGATCCTCACGACCGGCAGGATCAAGGTCGGCGACCCGATCCACATTCCGAGCTGACGGCGCTTCGTTCCGCGGGGCTCCCTTTATGCGCGAATCAATGCGTGAAGAGCCCTTCGGGCCCGAACCCACGGACTAGGCGTCCTTATTGCACTCCTGGAACCCATATTCGGTGGCGATCTGGTTGAACCGCTGACCCACGGCCAGCGATCGGCGGGTGGCGCGGACGAACTCTCGTCGGTCGCCGGCCTGCGCGGCGCGAAGGCCTTGTCGGAGCAGGGCCAATCCCCGGTCCGACAGCGCGAACAGCTGACGTATCACCGGTCTGTCTTCGGGGGGATAGTCGAGCGCGCGTAATTTGCGTATGGCCACGACGCTGATCGCGAGGCCCTTTCTTACGCGCTCGATCAGCTGCTTTCGATTTTGAGGCTGCGGCAGGGCCGCGGAGGCTGCATTGAGCTGGGCGCAGATCGCATCTGCTTTCGCAATGAAGTCCGCTCGCTCCTCCGCGAGGGGAGGCACCGGGGGCTCGAAGTCATCGGGCTGGTCGATGGCCGTCCCATCACTGCCGCCCATCAAGGTGACCCCGACACCGACGAGCCCACCGATGAGAAGTACCGCCAACACGATCAAGACAGCGCGGTTCTGAAAGAGGCCCGTACGAGTGGTCCCAGGAGCGAAAACCTCCGTGCGGCTCGGCGTTAGCGGTGTCCCCGAGGAATAGGACGAGGGATGGCTCGCGGTCGGTGTTGGACCTGCACCCCCCTGGCCGCCCGGAGACGCCATGCCGGGTGCCGGGGCGCCGGTTTGGCCCACCGGGGAAGGAAGCGGCTGGGTAGATCCGGGCGAGGGCAGGGGAGAGGTGACGGCGCCTGCCGGGGGTCCAATCGGAGCCGGCGGTGGAGTCGGAGTCGGAGCCGGCGGCGGCCCGGGGGACGGGACCCACTGGCGCGCGGCGTCGTCCCAGCGCAACCAGGTCCCATCGGGCTGCTGGTTGTACCAGACGCCGTCTCGCTGAATTGACTCCGCCATGCCGCTCCTTTCCGGCTAAGACCCTCTCATCTTCTCCACGATGCGGCCCCGGCAAGCCAGAGTCCGACACGCGCTTTCGAATCGAGTCGAAGCGAACTCACCGATACTTCACGCATGTCGGAGGTTCGCAAAGAGGACTCCTGTGCGTCATCGAGTCGGCGTCATCCTGGACCAAGAGATTGTGGCGGGAAGGGGCCCGGCTTCCGAAGCGCCTCAGCGACGCGGGGGCCGGGAGAACTGATCGAAGCGACACTCCTTCGGCTTCTTGTCGGTTCGCCAGCGGATAAACGTAGCGGCGTGCCGGAAGCGGTGCCCCTGCATGTAGTCGAACGAGACCTCACAGACGAGTTCCGGCTTCACCGACACCCACGACGAGTCACGCATCCCGGCCCACCGGCTCGGTCCCCCCGGCGCCCGCCCGGCCCCAAAACTGGGTCCGCCCTCCAATGCCCGAAGCTGTTTCAGAAGGGCGCGCCGTTCCGGCGCTTTAAAAGAAGACGTATGTCCGACGTACTGCAGCTCCCCGCCGTCGTCGTAGACCCCCAGCAGAAGAGAGCCGATGCCGTCTCCGGCCTTGGACAGCCGATAGCCGCCGACAACGCAGTCCGCAGTCCGCTGGTGCTTGATCTTGACCATGACTCGTTTGCCGGGGACGTATGGCCCCTCGGCTCGTTTGGCGATCAGCCCATCGAGGCCGACTGCCTCGAACTCCTTGAACCACGACCGAGCGGCGTCGACGTTCCCAGTCTGAGGAGTCAGAAGAACCTTGGTCTGTCCCTTGAGAGCGGTTATCTCGGCGTTTCCATTCTTGGTGAAGCGGGCCTCCTCACCGAGCCCATCTTCCAGCTTCGCCCGGCGTTCGGAGAAAGGTCGCTGCATCAAGTCACGAGTCGCGACAGCGAGCAGGTCGAAGGCGATAAAGCTGGCAGGTGTCTTAGAGGCCAACATCTCGACACGCGAGCGCGCAGGATGGATCCGCATCTGCAGTCCATCGAAGTCAAGGCCCGAGGAACCGGCCAGAATCACTTCGCCGTCGACGACGCACCTGCGCGGCAGCTTCTCCAAGAAGACCGCCGGGAGTTCGGGGAAGTAGCGCACCAGGTCGCGACCGTCTCGGCTGAGGATCTCTATCGAACTGCCGTCTCGCCACACGAGCGCGCGAAAGCCGTCCCACTTCGGTTCGTACAGCCACCCCTCGCCCGTCGGGATCTCCTCCTGCAGTTTCGCCAGCATTGGAGCTATCGGGGGAGCGATGGGCAGAGCCATGGCCTGATGATGCCAAGCCTGGCCACCTGCTGCCCCCTCCACCCATGAGCCTCACAAACGCACAGATCGCGGAGTTGGCCGCGCGCGCCTCCGCTCAGTTAGAGGGCAACAAGCAAAAGGCCCTTCGACGGATCGCACGTAGAGCGCTCACATGGCCCGAGGAAGTAGCCGTCATGGTGGAGGGCAATCAGCCGCTCACGTCGCTGCGGGGTATCGGGCCCTGGGTTGAACGCACTTTGCTCGAATGGCTCCAGGACCCGCCCGATGTTCCGGAGCCCGCGGAGATCCGATCCGGTTTCTTGAGCTACCCGGAGGTGAAGGCAGTCCTCTCGGAAGACCTCTCGTGGCGGCGAGATCTGCGCGGCGATCTTCAGATGCATTCCGTCTACAGCGACGGCACCGTCCCGATAGAGGAGATGGCGCGGGGCGCGGCGGCTTTAGGTCACGAATACGTAGCCATCACCGATCACTCGAAAGGACTGGCCATAGCGGGAGGAATCGACGAGTCGCGGCTCGCCGAGCAGCGAGCCGAGATCGACGCGCTGAACGAAGACTTCGAACGCGACAACCGGCCCGTGCGCATACTGCGGTCGCTCGAGATGAACCTCAACCCGGCCGGCGAGGGCGACATGGACCCCGACGCCCTAGGCCAACTCGATCTAGTCCTGGGCTCTTTCCACTCGCAGCTCCGCAAGAAAGAGGACCAGACCGAGCGCTACCTCGCCGCACTGGAGAATCCGGACATTCATGTACTTGGCCATCCCCGCGGGCGGATCTACAACCATCGTGTCGGTCTACACGCCGACTGGGAGGTGGTGTTCCGCCGAGCGGCTGAGGTCGGGAAGGCGGTCGAGGTGGACTGCTTCCCGGATCGCCAGGATCTAGGCGTCGAATTGCTAGAGCTCGCGGCCGGCACCGACGTGTTGGTGTCGATAGGCACAGACTCCCATCATCCCGATGAGCTGGCGTTCATCGACTTCGGAGCGGCCACGGCGAAGCTGGCAGGGATGCCCCGAGAGCGGATTTTGAATTACATGAAGGTCCAGGAGTTGCTCGATTGGGCGGGGTCCATCTCTACCTAGGTTTCCCAGCACGCCACCTGTAGGATTTTGCCCAGTGGAAGCCGACCCCGCCACCGGACGTCCCACCAGCCCGGCGGCCGACAGTGAACCCACACGACCGGACGTCATACTCGTCGCGGACGACGAGGTCGACATGGTCACGCTCATCGCGAGCATCCTGGAGGCCGAGGGATTCGAGGTGCTCGAGGCTCACGACGGCGAGCGGGCACTAAAGCTCGCTCGCGAACATCAGCCGGACCTCGTCCTGCTGGACGTGATGATGCCCCGGATGGACGGGCTGGAGGTCTGTAGGCGGTTGCGTGGGAACCTCCGGACGGTTGGGATCCCGGTGGTCCTGGTAAGCGCCCGCGCCGGCATCAACGATCGGGTGACCGGCCTCGGCAGCGGTGCCAACGACTACATCATCAAGCCGTTCGATCCCTTCGAGATGGCCGCCCGGGTCAAGTCCACGCTGCTTCGAGCCCGCGAGATGGGCGCCATGAGTCCGCTCACCCATCTGCCCGGGAACAAGCAGATCACCGAGGAGATCACGCGCCGAATCGAACACGATCTCAAGTTCGCGGCGATGCATTTGGATATCGATAACTTCAAGGCGTTCAACGATTCTTACGGGTTCGCGCGCGGTGATGAGGCGATCAAGCTTCTGGCCGCCTGCGCTCTCGATGCGCTGGAGGAGTATGCGAGCGCCGACAGCCTGCTGGGACATATCGGTGGCGACGACTTCCTGGCACTCACCTCTGCGGACACAGGGGAACTAGTCGCCAAGAAGACCATCGACGCTTGGGATCGCCAATTACCCGACCTTTGCGATCCGGAGGACGCAGCCCGGGGCTACCTGGAGGTCCAGGACCGCCTGAAAAATGTGCACAGGGTGCCGCTGATAACGCTTTCGATTGGCATCGTGTCGAACACGACCCGGCCGGTGAAGTCTCACTGGGAGGTAGCGGCACTGGCCGCGGAGATGAAACGATTTGCCAAATCTCATGAGGGGTCCTTTTACGCGATAGAGCGGAGACAAGAGCCATTCCCCGAACCAACGCGCCCGCTGCCCCCGCCGGAACCACCGGCGCCGCTTGCCTGAGTAGAGCGTGCAGCGAATCGGCAGCGTAGGACAAGCCGGTCCCGTCCTCACGTCGGACAAGATCAGGTTGGCCGTCGAACGACTGCTGCGAACCGCGCGTTCCGCGGCCGCAGGGCGTTCGATCAGCGATGGAGCGAACGCGATCGTGTCGGCCGCCGTGCAACTCACGGAGTCGGAGATCGCAGCCCTCATCGGCGTCGAGGAGGGAGGTCGGGCCTACACGCCGCTCGCATGGGTGGGGTTCCCGCAAAGCTTCCTCGCCAGTGGGCCGGTCCCAAGCGCCCTCTCCGCGGACGTCCTCTCCAGTCCCGCGCCCGTGGTCCTGACACACTCACCGTTCGGCGAGTTCCTGCCCGAGCTGCGACACCTCACATCCCATGTGGTGCTGCCCCTAAGAGGCAGGG
>DATADF010000090.1:0-2876 GCA_036258695.1 Actinomycetota bacterium | reverse complement strand
CTTCCGTCATGCGCGGGGAAGTTCACCGTGAACGTGCAGCCGTCGGAGCTCACGAAGGTCCAGCCCGGCTGCTGAGCCTCCGTGATGTTCCACGTTCCTTCCGTCAGTTCGGTGGCGAAATTGGTGATGCCCGCGCCATTGGTGCTCACCGTCTCTGTCGGGGAACCGCCGGGGCCTGTCAGCGTCATCGCCCAACCGCTCTCGAAGCCGGCGGGCAGGGTGACCTTTACGGCGCGCGCCGCTGCACTGGGGGTGGGAGTTGGTGTGGGGGTCGGTGTCGGAGATGGAACGGTCACGCAGGGCTCAACCCAGAAGACCTTGTGCTTTACATCGCTGCCCTGCGAGAAGTCGGGAGCGTTCACCGTCACCTTGACGTGGAAGCCTTGCTGCTCGTGCGGAACGGCCCCCGAAGCCAAAAGGCCCGGTCCCAGATCGATCGGCACGATTTCGTCGATATCGCGGGCACCGCTTGCGTCGTCGTCACCGATAACGGCAGTGCCGGAGAGAAGAACGTCGCTTTGTCCCGGAGCCGCGAGGGTGGGCGCCTGAAGCTCGAACGTGTGTGTCGCCGTGACAACCGGCATTGCCTCGTAACCCGCGTACTCCAGAGTGAACGTGCACGGCACATGCGGTTCGTTGCTCGGATCGTGCGGTTCGCCGGGATCCTTCAATGGCTCCCCGTCGATCTTGATGGTGCCGTTATTTCCTGGAGGCCCGGTGGTGCCGTCCGGCGGTCCATTGCCGTTGCCTAGATCATCGGGCGCGTGCTCCCCCGGCTTGCCGTTGTGATCGGCAAACGCGCTGGGACTCAGCAATCCCACGAACAGAGAAAGGATCCCGATGAGCACCAAAAGCGCGCCGAATCGCGTACGACGACTAACTGCAGCCATTCCCGCCTCCCGCCTGTCCCCGTAGGGATCAGATAGTGCTAGCCAAGTCCGGTAGCCGGCCTGCCCAGGGCGCTCCTACCGGATACTGGAAGATCTTACCTGATCACGACCTGAGTGCAACCGTTTCTGTGGTGATCTAACTACACAGAGTCAGCAAAAGCGCGGCTATGGCGCCGCGGCGGCTGCGCTCCGCCGCTCTATTTTCGCGATGCGCCGCGAAACCAAGCCACGGTCTGTTTCAGACCGTCTGCGAGCTCGGTTGTCGGTCGCCAACCGAGCGACTGACCGGCCCTGTGGGGATCGACATAGATGCGCTGCAGCTCGCCCGGACGTGCCGGCGCGTAAACCGGCTCGAGGCGAGTGCCGGTCATCTCGGCGAGATGCGCGTAGAGCTCGTTGACGGATACCTCACGTCCGCTTCCGATGTTCAGAAGCTCGCCGCTTCCTCTATCGC
The DNA here is from genome assembly GCA_036258695.1 of Actinomycetota bacterium. Classification (GTDB taxonomy): domain Bacteria; phylum Actinomycetota; class CADDZG01; order CADDZG01; family WHSQ01; genus DATADF01. Next base: position 1,532 of record DATADF010000090.1, on the reverse strand, counting down.
GTGCGGCGACGAAAGCACCGACGATGTCATCGACGAAGCAGAAATCACGCGTCTGTGTCCCGTCCCCGTAGATCGTGCACGGACGCCCGGCGAGCATCTTGCGACAGAAGATCGCAACCACTTGTCCCTCGAGACCCACTTCGGAGGCCGGCTCTTGCCGGGGTCCATAGACGTTGCTCAAGGCGAGCGCGGTGAAGTCGAGGTCGCGCATCAACTTGAAATAGCGCAAGTAGTCGAGCACGACCTTCTTCGAAACCCCATACGGAGATTCGGGCAATGCCTCTGGAAGAAAGACCTGATCCTCGGTAACGGGCAATCGGGATTCGTCCGGCTCGCCGTATATGCAACCTCCGGAGGACGTGAAGATGAACTTACGCGCGCCCGCGGATGCTGCCGCATGCAGCAAGTTCAACGTTCCCATGATGTTCACGAACGCGTCATGCAGCGGGTCGGCAATGGACTTACGCACGTCGACTTGGGCGGCGAGATGAAAGATCACTTCGGGCTTGCGACGCTTGATCAACTCCGTGACCGCGGTCGACGTCACGTCGGCTCGTTGGAAGCTGAACTTCCCTAGGGAACTACGGCGAGCGTCGGCCAGATTCGACAGACGACCGGAAGACAGATCGTCCACGCCGAGCACGTCTTCGCCCTCGGCCAGCAGCCTGTCGACTAGATGTGACCCGATGAACCCGGCTGCGCCTGTAACCAGAACACTCACAACGACACCTCTCCCTGAACAACTTCGCCGTCGGCCAGCGTGCGGTCGCGCAACTGCACCGAGGCTCTGACAGTGGCGCCCTCTCCGAGGATCGAGCCCTGCACGTTCGCTCCGGCCCCCACTACCGCTCCGGGAAGCAGCACACTGTCCTCGACGGTCGCGTTCGACTCGACGACACTGTGCTCGCCGAGACACGACGAGGATACTCGTGCGTCCGCCGCAACCCGCGCCCCATCGCCCAGCAAGATGCCGCGCGTGGGCGACACCCCAATAGCTTCGGAGACATAACGTCCGCTGAGCGCGTCCAGGTTTGCTCGCAGGTAACTCTGTGGCGTGCCGATATCCAGCCAGTAAGCATCCGTGGACCACGCGAACATGCGCGCTCCCTCGGCGACCAGTCCAGGAAAGAGATCTCGCTCAGCCGACCAGGATCGTCCTGGGGGAATCCGGCGCAGAACCGACGGCTCGAAAACGTAGACACCGGCATTGATCATGTTGGTCGGAGCCTCGTCGCGTGGTGGCTTCTCGATGAATCCCTCAACGCGACCGGATTCGTCTGTTGGCACAACCCCGAACGCCGACGGGTCCTCTACCGGAGTCAACATGATCGTGGCCTCCGCGTCGTTATCGCGATGAAAGCGGACCAGAGCCTCGAGATCCACGGTTGTCAGGATGTCGCCGTTAAACGCAAAGAAAGCCTCGTCACCGACCAGAGCCTCGGCGTTCTTCAATGCCCCCGCCGTCCCGAGCGGCTCCTCCTCATGTGCTACCTCCAACCGCATGCCCTCGCGCCGCGCTCGCTCCACCACTG
>DATADF010000089.1:0-4797 GCA_036258695.1 Actinomycetota bacterium | reverse complement strand
ATACCTCTGGCGGACGCACAGCGTGAGATCGTGACCCACGCGCCGGCAAGCATGCGCGTCGTTCTCTACCGGCGAACCATGATGCGCATCGCGGCGGCATTGGCCGAGCGAATCGCCGGTGATCAACGCTTCCGCTTCTCGCTGTTCGGCCAATGCCGCCGCGATGCGCATCATGGTTCGCCGGTAGAGGACGACGCGCATGCTCGCCGGCGCGTGGGTCACGATCTCGCGCTGTGCGTCCGCCAGAGGTATGAGGTGCAGCGTCGATGCGAGTTGGTAGCGAGCTAGCACATCGGCGAGCTCGACCGCTTGTCGGACCGACGAGGGGTCGGTGAACGGCTGCCCGTGGAAGTGAACGAGCTCGACCTCGGCCCCCCTGCGCGCCATACGCCATGCGGCAACCGGCGAGTCGATGCCTCCCGACAACAGTGCCAGCATGCGTCCGGAGGTGCCGACCGGAAGACCGCCGGGGGCCTCTAGGCGCGTGCGGTAGACGATGCACGACGGCCCGAACAGCTCGACATAGAAGGTGACCTCGGGATGCTTCAGGTCGACTCGCGCTCCGGTCGCATCCTTTATGCGCTGACCCACCACCTCGTTGATCTCTTGTGAGCGGTGCGCAAAGTTCGAATGGCTGCGCCGCGCCCGCACGCTGAAGGACTCGAACCGTTGCTCGGAGGCGAGCTCGAGCGCGGTGTCACCGATCGCGTCCAGGTCTAGGCGGACTCGCTTCCCGAGACCCACGTAGGCGAGGCCGAAAACCCGCGCGGCGCGCTGGGCCGCCTCTTCGATCAACGACTCGGGATAGAAGTCGACGGTGATGCGACCGAAGCCGCGCCGCAGCTTCTTGTAGCCCGTGCCGCGCAGCGCACGAAGGAGGTTGCGCGCGAGTGTTTCCTCGAAGAAGCCGCGGTTGCGCCCCTTGAGCCCTATCTCGTGGTAGTGCGCAACCAGCGCGTCCACGTCAGTCGGCTTCTTCGAACCCCAGAGAGAAGAGGGCATCCATGTCGTGGCGCGAGTAGACCTTGAAGGCCACCAGAGTCTGGGTTCGTTGTATGCCGGGGACTCGTGCTATGTCCTCGCTGACAACGCGGGCCAAGTCGTCGTGCTCCTTCACGCGCACCATGATCACAAGGTCGAAGTCACCCGCGACCGAGTAGACCTCACTGACCTCGGCGATGTCCGCTATCGCCTGAGCCGTCTCAGGGATGCGGTGGATGTCGCACACCGCGAGCACCACGGTAGTGATCATGGTGCCAGTCTCGCAGGTTGCTTCGTTAGATCGTCACCATGTCCCGGAGCTTGCCGGGAGTGCTCGGGTGGCGCAGCTTGGACAGAGCCTTGGCCTCGATCTGGCGGATGCGCTCACGCGTGAGGTTGAACTCCTTGCCGACCTCTTCGAGGGTGCGCGGCTCGCCCGTGATCAGTCCGAAACGAAGCGCGAGGACCTTGCGCTCGCGGTCCGAAAGGGAGCCGAGCATGTCCCACAGGTCCTCCTGGCGCAGCGCGACCGCGGCTGCTTGGAACGGACCTTCGACGTCCTCGTCCTCGATGAAGTCGCCGAGTTCCGCGTCTTCGTCGCCGACCGGCTCGTGAAGCGACACGGGCTCGGGCAGCACACGGAATGCCTCACGCACCTTGTCGGGGGTGAGGTCGGCCTGCAGCGCGATCTCGTCGATCGTCGGCTCGCGGCCGAGCTTCTCGAGGAGCTCCGACTGCACCTTGCGCACGCGATAAAGGGTCTCGACCATGTGTACCGGGATACGGATCGTCCGGGCCTTGTCCGCGATCGCGCGCGTAATGGCCTGTCGGATCCACCACGTGGCGTAGGTCGAGAACTTGAACCCGCGCTGGTAGTCGAACTTCTCGACCGCGCGCATGAGGCCGAGGTTGCCCTCCTGGATCAGATCGAGAAGGGGAAGGCCCGCAGCCGAGTACTTCTTAGCAATCGAGACCACAAGGCGAAGGTTCGACTGAATAAAGCGGCGCTTCGCAGCTCGGCCCTGGCGGATCCGGTGCTCGAGCTCGATCCGCTGCTTGTCTGAAAGCTTGCGCGTCGATTTATGGAGCCGCTCGTAGGCGCGCTCTCCTTCTTCGATCGCACGCGCGAGCTCAACTTCCTGGATGTCGGTGAGCAGAGGATACTGACCGATCTCGCGCAAGTACTGCCGAACGAGATCTTCATGTGCGGCCTCTTCTCGGCCGTCAAAGGGGCGCGATGCCTGACTCATGCAATCAATTCCTTTATCGAGATCGTGTGCCGAAGCTCTCGGAAGAAAGCGTCCGCGAATTCGCGGTCGCTTCCGCCCCACTTCCGAGGGTCGGCCGGCGAGGACCTCTCATCAGATGCCGCAAAGGCGGCGGGTCGCTCTGTCCGACTCCTCAAGACCCGAAGGCTCCGAGCCTGGTTTAGTTCTTTGGGACCGATTCTCCACATCGTAAGGGAATCCCTTCCTGGCGGGAAGAGGTAATCGCTTGTCCCTCACACACAAAAACGATGTGGTTCGGTCGGTTATTCCTCCTCTCCGGTGTCCCCTGAGGGCGCGCCTAGGATCGCTCGATGGCCAGGACCCACTCGGATTCGAACCGGTTTGTAATGCCCCAAACCCCCCCACTTATTCCTGAGTCCGGCCCAATCCTGGTCTCGGCCTGCCTGGCGGGATGCGCCTGTCGCTACGACGGGTCGTCCAATCCCGACGACCAAGTGGCCCGCCTGGTGGCCGAGGGACGCGCCGTGCTGGTGTGTCCGGAGGAGGACGGCGGCCTCGGCACGCCTCGGCCGCGGGCGGAGATCGTTGGGGGTACGGGCGAGGACGTGATCGAGGGCAAAGCTCGGGTGGTAACGGTCGAGGGCCGGGACGTGACGGCGGAATACCTCAAGGGGGCCGAGCGAGCGCTAGAAGCGGGTCGTGACTCGGGGGCCGCGGTGGCCATCCTGAAGACCCGTAGCCCCTCGTGCGGCAGGGGCCAGATCTATGACGGAACCTTCACCGGGTCGCGGCGTGCCGGCAACGGGGTGACGGCCGCTCTTTTGGAGCGAGCGGGTATTGCGGTAGTGCCGAACGAGGGCCGAGCGCAGGATTGACCTAGCACGCGCAGAACCTCACCCCAAATTCGAGAAAGGCATTCCTTGCGACGGGTCCTGATCCTGAGTTTGTCTTTGTTGGTGCTGGTTGCTTCGGGGGTGCCTGCCGCGGCCGCCAAGAAGAAGAAGCCGCGCGTGCTCGAGATCGCCTACAACGCGCCCGGCCTCGGCGTCGCGCCGGTCGGTGGCTTCCCCGTACCGGGCTCGCAGATCCAGCTCCTCCCCGGAGAGAGGTTCATTCGGATCGAGGTAACCGACACGACGGGCCAAAAGGTATTCGGATGGATCGGGCAGGGCGATCTGGATGGCAACGGAATGAACGACGACCTATATGCACCTTTTTGCGGCAGCCATCCTGGACCCGTTCCGATAGCTGATCCAACGCAGCCGATTGCAGGGATCTACATGTTCAGCGGTTTGTGTAACGACTTGGCGACGCCGTCCGTTATGACACGAGGAACGATCAAAGTAACTCTGTCTAACCGGGCCTTTTAATAGCTCACGACCTAGCGGGAGGGCGCATGAAGAAGCTTGTCGTATTCCTCGCCCTGGCGGGCCTTCTCGTGGGGTCAGTGGCCGGCCCGGCGGATGCTCAAAGTAAGAAAAAGAAGAAGGCCGGGCGAACACGGATGGAACGAACCATCGAACATGAGTACACGCTTGGTTCGCCTGGAATCGCCACCGGAGCGGGCGTGTCGGCAGGGGCATGCCTTGCATCAACGGTCGAGCAAACAGGGTGTGTCAACATCCCCCTCGGTCCAGGCGAGGTATTCGTCAAAGTCAGCGTGGCCGACTCATCCGGGGCACAGCCTTTTGGAATCCTCGCTCAGGACACCGACGAGTCGACTCCTGCGTCGGAGATCTTCGCCGAGTTCTGCGGCGAGACCCCGCAACCGATTCCCGTGACGCCCGGTCTCGAACTAAGGGTCTCGCTATACGAAGTAGGTCCATCGAGTTGTCCCGGTCCGACCGGAACCGGCACGATGACGATCGTGCTGTCCAACCTGCCGTAGAGAGGAGTCATTGTGAGGAAGTTCGTCGTACTTGCTGCAGTCGCGGGCCTATTGGTGGGCTCGCTGGCTGCTCCCGCAGATGCCCAGAAGAAGAAAAAGAAGAAGTCGGGACCGACGAAGACGGAACGGACGGTCGAGGGCGATTACGCGCTGCCACCCCTGATCGTCGCCGGGACGTGTGCACAATCCGGAGCCGTCGGCTGCGTCTCGCTTCCTTCAACCTCCGAGGAGAGCTACGTCACGGCTTCGGTTACCGATGCGCACGGACAGCCGGTCTACGTGTCTGTGTCGGCCAACACCGATGGCAATGTGGGCGATGACGAAACGTACGGTTTCTTCTGCGGCGAGACGACCCAGCCGCTTGTCTTTCCTCCCGGCACGGAGCTGCACTTCTGGATTGGGCTCCAGGCGGACCCGAACGTCACCTCGTGCCAGCCGGGTGCCGCAACCACCGGTACCGTCACCGCGACTTTCTCGAACCTGCCCTAACAAGGAGCTCACATGAAAAAGCTGATCGTGCTGATGGCGATAGCAGGTCTCCTCGTCGCGTCCATGGCTGTACCGGCAGAGGCGCAAAAGAAGAAGAAAAAGAAGCCCGCGAAGATTGAGCGCACGGTTGAGTTCGACTACGTGTGCTCGTGCGTTGGCCTGTTCCAGCTTGGAGGGGCCACCGGCGGCAACCCCAACATCGGCGGCGGC
>DATADF010000088.1:0-7846 GCA_036258695.1 Actinomycetota bacterium | reverse complement strand
CCAACATCGCGCGTGGGAACCTCACCGCTTCGGGATTCCCCAATAAGGAAAGCCGGTCGATCTCGGGTCCGCCCGGATAATCGAGCCCCAGGAACCGCGCGACTTTGTCGAAGGCCTCCCCGGCCGCGTCATCAATGGTTCCACCCAGCACGTCGTAGCCACCGTGATCATGCGCATCCACTAACAGCGTGTGGCCCCCCGAGATGATCAGGGCGAGCGCGGGAAAACGCGCCTTGGGGTCGGCGAGCAGATTCGAGTAGAGGTGTGCCTCGAGATGATTGACTGCGACGAACGGAACTTCCAGTACGGCGGCGATGGATTTCGCCTCGGCGATCCCCACCAAAAGCGAGCCGATCAAGCCGGGGCCGCGTGTCGCGGCTACCGCGTCGAGATCCCAGAACGTCGCGTCGGCTTGCAAGAGAGCTTCGGCCAGAGCAGGTGTGAGCGCCTCGACATGAGCGCGCGCCGCGACCTCCGGAACGATTCCCCCATATTCCCCGTGAAGCGAGGTCTGGGACCCGACGACGTTCGAAAGGATCTCCCGGCCTCCGCGTACAACAGCCGCCGACGTCTCGTCACAGGACGTTTCGATACCAAGGACGAGCGCATCCTCGTCCCACTCCCCGATCGGCTGTCGGCGGGCCAGCGGCGACGGAAGCGTCGCTACGGGGCTACCCGCCGAGGGGTCGTCGATCACCGGCGCCCTTGAAGGCGATCGAGCTCCGCGCGAATACGACCGAGTCGCAGACGGTATTCGGTGGACGCCGCGTTCTCGACGGTCATCACCAGTGCATCCTCGTTCGTTTCGATGTAGTACCCCTTGCGCACCCCAACAACGGAGAATCCGAACTTCGCATACATCTCTTGGGCCTTCCCATTACTGACGCGCACCTCTAAAGAGATCACCCCGCACCCGCGGGCAACGGCCTCGGTAATGATCGCCAGCAAGAGTCGCGTACCGATCTTCATCCGGTGAAACTCGGGATGTACCGCGATATTCGTCACATGCGCCTCGCCGGGCATGAACATCATGCCGGTGTAGCCCACGACCTCTCCCTCGTAACGCGCCACCAGATATGTACGCGTCGACCGCTGGGCCAGCTCCGACAGGAAGAGCGAAGTGCTCCAGGGCCGCGGGTAGACGCGCGATTCGATTGACATGACCCGCCGCAAGTGGCGCCGCCGCATGCGGCCGATCTCGATCTCGGGAAGCTCCTCCTGCGGGCGACGGGCGAGAGCCATCACGTCTTCCAACTCATGCTCGGCTCCCCCGGATCCTCTCCCACTCGATCGGCTTCGCCGAGCGTCTCAGGTAGAGCGGCTGGAGGTCAAACAAGGAGTCGAAGTCCTCTCGGAACATGCGCGGGATCGCAAGCTCTACCAGGGCCCGCGCATCGGGGAAGGCGTGGCTCATCGATCCCACCTCTATGACCGAACCGGCTTCCTCGAAGATGTGACGGTAGAGAAGTGCTCCGTTGCCTACCATCAACACCTCCTCCGGTCGCGAGGCGATACCCACGGACAACCTCTCCGGCGATTCGATGGCATGCCTGGTCATCCGCTGTATGCCGCCGGGTGACGACCGATAGAACGCGTGAAATACCTTGTTTCGTCGGGCGTCGAGAACCGCGCAGATGGTCTTGGCCGAATAGCGAACCTCGTATGCGACGAGGTCGAGACTGGCCAAGCCGACTATCGGAACGGACAGGGCCTGCGCCAGTGCCTTCGCCGTCGCCACACCGACGCGCATTCCCGAGTACAAGCCCGGACCCAAGCCGACGGCAACACCGCCGAGATTGCGATAACCAAGCCCGGCCTCGTCTAGGCAGAACCGGATTGCGGGAAGAAGAAACTCGTTGTAGCTGGCGCCGCGCGACACCATGGCGCTGGCAACTACCCCCTGCTCGGATCCAATAGCAACACTGGCCTGTGGGGTCGACGTTTCGATTCCGAGAACTAACACTCAATCCTCCGGTACAGGGGGGGAGTCCGAGAACCGCGGACCGTCGGCATTCTCCGATGCGGCCGCAAGCAGCGTCTCGGCAGTATCCCGCATCGCCTGCAGCTTCGGAATCCACTCCGTCCCATGAGGCCGAAACTGGAACGGCCGCTCGTCGTCGGAGTCGTGGCTCGCGCTGCGACGAATGTTGATCTCTAGAAACTTACTGGGCAGGAGGGGACCGATGGCCTCACCCCACTCGAGAAGAAGGATTGCACCGGGGTCGAGAAGCTCGTCGAAACCAAGGTCCAACACTTCCTGAATTGAGTTCAGGCGATAGACGTCGAGGTGGACGATGGGGTATCGCCCCTCGTATTCGTGCACGATCGTGAAGGTCGGACTCGTCACATGCTGAACGCCAAGCGAGGCGGCAATCCCCTGCACGAGCGTGGTCTTGCCGGCCCCCAGCTCTCCCCCGAGGCTCACGACGTCGCCCGGCAGAAGGAGGGGGCCGAGCGCAGCCCCGAGGATCCGCGTTTCTTCAGGGGAGTAAGTCGTCACCCATAGCGCCCGGTCCATTAGAAGAGCCCAAGCTGCTCACCCTGGCGTTCGGCGGCTCCTTCCTCAGTCGATTGGGCAGCTCGAGTGGCGCGAAGTTCGTCGAGGAGCCGTCGCACGCTCCGAAGGTCTTCACGGATCGCGTCGATGGGATTGCTTCCCCCGAAGCGGCCACCACGCAGGGCTGCCGCCGGGTGGTACGTCGGGATTACGGTCGCGCCCCTGCGCGCGTACTGCCTCCCACGCGCACGCGTGATTCCGATGGGCTCGTCGAGAATGAACTTAGTTGCGAAGTTGCCCAGGGTGACGATGATCCCCGGTCGCATGTAATCAATCTGAGCTTCCAACCAGGGCCTACACGCTTCGATCTCATCGGGCAGAGGGTCTCGGTTCCCCGGGGGCCGGCACTTCACGACGTTCACGATCGCGACCTGCGAGCGGTCGAGGCCCACTTCGCCGAGCAGCCTGTCTAGGAGTTGCCCGGCGGCTCCTACGAACGGTTTCCCCTGTTGATCCTCGTGGAAGCCGGGTCCCTCGCCGATAAGAAGCACGTCTGCATCGAGGTTGCCGTCGGCCCACACGACCTGGGTCCGGCCGTCCGCAAGACGGCATCGCGTACAAGCCAATGCAGCTTCGCGAACCCGGTTCAAGTCGGGGCGCGCCGGAGCAGAGATGTCTTGCGACGCCATGCCCGTCACAGTAACCCCTTGCCTTCCGGGGTGGACGTTCAAACGAGAAGTTTGCCGTCCTCCATCAACACATCCCCATCGACGCTTATACGACCGCCTCGCCGCAGGTCGCACACCATGTCCCAATGCACTGCGGACTCGTTCTTTCCACCGCACTCCGGATAGGAGGCCCCAACCGCGAGATGGACGGTGCCTCCGATCTTCTCGTCCAGCAGGATCTCGCCGGTGAACTTGGTCACACCGTAGTTAGTCCCGATTCCAAGCTCGCCGAGGATGCGCGCGCCGGGGTCCGTGTCGAGAGTCTGCTGCAGAAACTTCTCATTGGTCTGCGCGGAGGCCTCGACGATCTGACCTTCTTCGAACACGAGCCGGATTCCCTCAACGGAGCGACCGCCATAGATCGCGGGGTACGTGAAACTGACGTGCCCGCGTGTCTTCGTCTCTATGGGGGCCGTAAAGATCTCTCCGTCGGGAAAGTTGTAGTCGCCGTTTGCCGGTATGAAGGTTCGATCGGTTACGTCGAGATACAGATCGGTTCCCTCTCCCTCGAGATGGACCTCGGAGCGCCCCTTCATCCACTCGATCATGGCCGCGTGGTGCTCGGCGACTCTTCTCCATTCCGACATTGGGTCGTCCGCGTTCACAAGACAAGCTCCGTAATAGAAGTCCTCGTACTCGTCGAGGCTCATTTGAGCTTCCATTGCGAACGCTTCCGTGGGAAACAGTGTGACGTTCCACCGCCATAGGCCCTCGGCGGAGCGCTGCATGTAACGATCGAATAACGGTTTCCGAGCGCGCGAACGGAGCACCTGCCGCGACGGATCGATATTTGACAGCTGGCGGGTGTTGACCTCGCTCAGGATCGTGATCGACACGTCAACGTTCTCGTAGATCCACCAGTCCGACCCCCAGATGAAGCCGAGCTGTTCGTCATTTGCCCGCCGAAACAGGATCGGTTCCGAGCGCGGCAGGGATACCTGAAGCTTGGGATGCGCCCCGCGGTCGAGCAATCGCCGGTAGAGCGCAAGCATCAAAGGCTCTGCCACCGGGGACCCGGTGATCAACGCCTTCTCGCCGTCTTTCACCTTCAATGAGTAGTCGACGAGAATCTCCGCGACCGCTTCGATTCGCGAATCCATCACCGAGCTCCTGTGCCGGCCTTCGGGGCGCCCAGCGTATCGTTCAGAAAGCCCTCCAACAGCTCGTTGAAGTCTCTGTGGCGTTCCATCATCGCCATGTGCCCACATCTGGCAAACAGGTGCAGCTCCGCCTTTGGAAGATGCTCGGCCAGGTACTGCGAGGCGTCCGCGATCGTGATCCGGTCGCTGGTTCCACCAACGACCAGGGCGGGCACATTGATGTCCGCGACCACATCACTCACATTGAAGTCGCGGTAGCACTTGATCAAGTCGAAGATCACATCGGTCGGGGTCTCCGCCAGCATGTCGTAGGTAAAGTCGATCTGCTTAGCGGATGCCCACCTGCCAAACCCGGCCAGGGCCACCGCCCAGAACACGGCATCCGACGGACGAACGATCTTCCGCAAGTTGTCCACGTAGGCGGCCTGTGTGCCCAGGAAGTCGAGAGGCTTTCTAATCAAGCGCTCCACCCGTGCGACCAGCGCGCCCCCGGCAAGCGTTTCGGTAGCGGGTCTGTAGGTCGTGTTTACGAGCACGATCCCCCGAACGCGCTCGCCCAGCTCCGCCACGTGATCGACGCAGTACCGCAGGACGGTCATGCCGCCGGTCGAGTGCCCCACGAGCACCGCTTCCTCGAGGCCACAATCATCGAGCACGACCCTGAGGTCCTCAGCGAGCCGCGCCATCGTGTACTCGTCGTCGCCTTTGGGCTGGGACAGACCGTGTCCCCGCAGGTCGTAGAAGACGAGGCGGTGATCGCCGAGGCCGGCAAGCTGGTAGTACCAAGCATCCGTTCGCAGAGCGAGACCGTGCAGAAATACGGCCCCGCGTTTGGTCTCGGGTCCCGCCTCCTCGACCCACAGCCGAGCCCCGTCCGGAAGCTCGAGCGTGCGGGTACGGACGCCCCGCCGCTTGCCGAAGCTCTCAGCAGCCTCGGGATCGTTGCGCCGCCGCCGCTTGACCAGTGACTTCTGCGCGACGGCCGCGGCTCCGACTCCCGCAACCGCGACTCCGAGAGCCACGACGTTGCGACGATTCACTCAGCCTCGCGATCGATGTAAAGGCGAGGGACGCGCGACGGAACGCGAGTCGTCACTTCGTAATTGATGGTGCCTATCAGCGCCGCCAACTCCTCCGCGGTTATGGCTGAATCGCCGTCTCGTCCCATCAGGGTGACGACCCCGCCAACAGGGACCGAATGGTCCCCTATGTCCACCATGAATTGATCCATACACACCGTCCCGGAGACTTTGAACCTCCGGCCCTCGATCAAAACATCCGCGCGTCCGGACAATCGCCGGTCGTAGCCGTCGGCATAGCCCGCGGCCACCGTCACCACGTTGCTTGTTCGAGCCAGCTCATAAGCGAGCCCGTAAGAGAGAGCATCTCCCGCCGGCACGGTCTTCGTCATTGCGACCCGCGCCCGCAGGGACATCGCCGGCCTCAGCTCCAAGAGATTCTCGAACCCTCGGCCCGGAGATAGGCCGTAGGCGGCGATGCCGCAGCGCACCATGTCGTAGTGGCTGTCCGGCAGGGTCATCGTGGCGGCCGAATTGGCGATATGCCGGAACCGAAGATCGATTCCGGCACGCTCGATCCGATCCAGTAGCTCGGCGAACAGGTCGAGCTGCTTCCGGGTATGCGGGTGGTCGATCACGTCCGCGACGGCGAGGTGACTCCATGCTCCCTCGACCTTCAGACCCGGCAACGCGCTGATCTCCGCGACTGCGTCTGGAACATCGTCCGCAAGGATCCCAACGCGGTGCATCCCCGTATCGAGCTTGATGTGGACCGGGATCCGGATTCCCAGTTCCTCGGCGCGCTGCGAAAGAACGCGGGCGAAGTCGGACGTATAGACCGTCGGCGTGAGCCGATGCTCGACAAGGGATTCGATCCCGTCGAGGGGAGGCTCCGTGAAGAGATGGATCGGGACGTCCACACCGGCTTCGCGGAGGTGGATCCCTTCGGCGAGCCGCGCCACCCCGAGACGCGTTGCGCCTCCTTCAACCATGGCTTGCGCTGCCTGGGGATTCCCGTGCCCGTAGGCATAACCCTTGACGACGCCCATCAGCTCGGCGCCGGGAGCTGCTCCCGCGAGGGTCCTCACGTTGTGGCGAATGGCTGCGAGATCGATCTCGGCCCAGATGGGGTGGCCGCGGTGGCGGATCTCCTCCGGCGTCAGACCCATGGACCGCCCGCCGGCTCACGCAGCTCGAGTATGACCTTCGACAAGGCCTCCGCGACGTCCCATGCCAGCACGCCGGCTCCGGCCCGGGCCTCTGCCAGGTCGCCGGCGAGCCCATGCACGAAGGCCGCCGAGTACGCCGCGGCAAAGGGTTCGACACCGACGGCGAGCAGCGCGCTCACCGCACCCGTGAGCACATCGCCGGTTCCCGCGGAAGCCAGCGCGCTGCTACCCGTTGGATTGACCGCGACGAAACCGTCCGGGCGAGCGATCAGAGTACGGAATCCTTTAAGGAGCACTACGCAGCCGAACCTCCGGGCCGCCGCGCGCACCGAGCCGAGCCTGTCGTTGACGATCTCTTTGGTGTCGGTTCCGAGCAAGCGGGCCAGCTCGCCCGCGTGCGGTGTGAGTACGGTCGGCGCACCTCGGCGTTCGAGTGGTGAAGGGTCCGTAGCGAGAACGTTGAGAGCGTCCGCGTCCACACAGACTGGAATGTCTATCTCGCCGAGAGCCTCGGCGACCAGCTCTCGCTGGCCTCCATTGGTCCCCAGGCCGGGGCCGAGTGCGAGTGCGTCGGCGCGAGCGAGCACATCTTCGAATGCGTCGAGCGCAGTCGCGTCCAGACTGTCGCCCTCGGTCAGTCGCCTCCAGAGGACCTCCGGCAGCGAACGCGCCACGACCTCGCCGGCCGTCCGAGTGGTGCCGACGGTCGCGTAGCCCGCGCCTGCACGGACGGCACCGCGCGCCGCGAGAACGATCGCTCCCGTCATGCCCGCAGAGCCTCCCAACAGGGCCACCGACCCGACGCTGCGTTTGTGCGCATCCGCAGAGCGGCGGGGAAGAATCGCGGAAACGTCGGCCGCTTCGACGCGACCGAGACTCGACTCGGCGACTTGAATGCCGATATCGGCCACGGAGACGCGACCGGCGTGCAGCGTCCCTGGGGGCAGGGCCGTCCCGAGTTTCTCGGCGGCCATGGCCACGGTCGCGTGCGCGACGACCGCCTCACCCTCGATGCGACCCGTGGCGCCGTCTACGCCCGATGGGATATCGATCGCTAGCGTCGGGGTGCCGCTCTTGTTGATTGCGGCGATCGCCTCTGCCGGAAGGCCCGATGGCGCTCCGTGAAACCCGGTTCCGAAGATCGCATCGACCACAAGGTCCGCTTTATGCAGGACCGACTCGGTGTAGGGCAGGACTGGCACGCCGGCCTTGCGGGCTCGCTTTAGATGTGTGCGGGCGGCGCCCTTGATCGAAGACTCGTCGGCGACGAGCACACAAGAGGCAGCTACCCCTTCGGAGCTCAAGTTACGTGCCGCTGCGAAGCCGTCGCCTC
>DATADF010000087.1:0-2628 GCA_036258695.1 Actinomycetota bacterium | reverse complement strand
GTACCGCGCAACCAATGGCCCCCTACGTGCGAGCCACAAGTGGGAGTGCGATCCCGGTCAACGAAAACGTCCTTCACGGCAACCGGGACTCCGGCCAGAGCCCCCTTCGCATTTCGCGCCTCGTCGAGAGCGACCTCCCGCACTTCGACCATTGCGTTGAGCGCTTCGTCAACGCTCGCGATCCGTTGCAGACATGCGTCTACCGCGTCCGAGCTGGAGGCCTCTCCAACTTCGACGGCGGCTCGCAGCGCCCGAACCCCGAGCTCGTATAGCTGAGCCATCGCTGCCGAGCCTGCCACGCCAACCCATTTGTGCTGGTCACCGGCGTATTGAGTCGATTTCGGGCCTCCCGCAGGCTCAAGTTCCACCCCCGAAAAGTCGAAATTAGGGATGTAAGCCCAAGCGACAAAGGCAAACCTGCGGCGACGCAGGGGCGCAAAGCCAGGGGCCCGCACTGCGGGTGGCCCAGCTGCCGAACTGGGGGTAGCACGAAATGCGGTTTCAGCGGTTGCTGGCGGGAGTCGGCTCCAGCGTTGTTCTTTCGATGATGTTTTCCGCGCCTGTCCCCGCGGCCCCGGCGCCGCCGGCGCCCTGGCAGGGCGAGGCTCAACAGTCCGATTCCAACTGCTACAAATTCACCTCGGCAGAGAAGGGCTTTCTGACGCGCATCAACGAGGAGCGCACCGAACGCGACCTCGCGAGGCTGACCCTCGATCCCGAAGCTTCCAAGGTCGCCAAAGTCCACACGCGCCACATGGTCAGTGAAGACCAACTGTTCCATTCGACGCCCACCGAATTCGAAAAGCGCTTGACTAACTGGTCGACGGTGGGCGAGAACGTCGGCCGAGGCAGCAACGACGTGGGCCAGCTACATCAAGCCTTCATGAACTCGACCGACCACCGCAAGAACATTCTGGCTCCCAAGATGCGGTTCGCCGGGATCGGGACGATCGTCAAGGACGACGTCCTGTGGGTCACAGTCATATTCGAGAAAAGAAGGAACCCGGGCACCACTCTCAAGATGCCGGACTGCAGCTAGGAACCGTTCCAAGCTCTAGAGCGTGACCGCCTGGTTCACCGGCGCAGTCGATGTCGGCGTCGGCGACGCAACCGTTGCCACGGTTACCTTAAGGATCCGACTTACGGAGCCCCAGGTGCTCCCGTCACCCTCATAGACCGCGACCAACTTCATCGAGGCGTCGGCGGTGAGCTCCGCCGAGTAACTGCCGTCGGTCGTCGTGATCGATTGAGTCGCAACCTCCCAGCGCGTCCCCACGGTGCGGCGATAGATCGTGACCGATCGGGCGATCAGCCCCATACCGGCGGCGTCGGTCAGCCGGCCCGTGACCTGCACGGTCTGACCGGCACCCGCTGAGGTGGGCCCAACAAGCGTCACCGCGGTGTTTGACTTCCCCGTTCCGACGATTGCTGCAGTTTCGGCTCGTATCTCCTCCAGTGACGCGTACAGACGATCGCCGGGACAGGCGGTGGAACCTGCATCGCGATGGCCGGCAATGAACGGCAGCGACTTCGTCACTCCCGTATCGGGATTGCGATACGTATGGCGCCCCGCGGGATCGAGCTCGTGCCGATCGGACTCCCACGCCAGCATCTGAGTGAGCGCATCGCGCGCCTCCGCTGTCGGATCCACGCGAGTGAAGTTGCCCATCAGACTGATGCCGACGCTGCCGGAGTTGAACCCGCCGGTATGGGAGCCGCGGACGGCCTGTCCCAAACGGTTCTCCGAAGTGTGAACTTCCCAGGACGCGTAGCGCCGCGCCCAACGACCCTCGAAGATCGTCCCATCGCGCGCGATGACGAAGTTGTAGCCGAGGTCACACCAGCCCCGCCGCACTGTGTGATACCAGTAGATCGCACGCATCGTGGCGGCCGGATCGGAATCTGCGTTCGATCCCGCGGTGTGATGAACGAACAACTGGCTCACGGGATGAAACGCGCGCGTGCAACCTCCTTCGGTGTGCTTGAGGCGCTCGTCCGCTCCCCACTCGGCCCGCGTCACTATGGTTGGGGTCTCGGCGGCCGCGGCCTCGGTGTATGGAACCGACGTCTCGACCCGTGGACCATCTTTCGTGTTCAGGTAGTCGAGAACCACATCGGTCGGCTCGTTGCGAGCCCGCCACTCGATCAGGGAGGGGCGCGGAACGGCGAGGACGGCGCTGTAATGACGGCGCCCCTGTTCGAGATCATGAGCCTCCGCCGCTCGTCGCCACTTGCCGATCACGGCGCCGACGGGACGCCACTCGATCCCGCTGCGCTCGTCGCCGCTCCAGCTGAACGCGAGGTGGGTCGCCGGAAAAGCCAAGTGCACTCGACCGGGGTCCCGGAGCATCACCGAGCGCGCCCAGGTCTTTGGGAGTGCGATGACTCTCGTGGGTGAGATCAGATCGGGAACCAGGAACCCGGCGACCAGCCCGATAACCAGAAGTAAGCGGCTCCATCGTCCCCCCAACGACATGTCAATCATGCTAACGAGCCACGCAACACTCCTATAAGAGTGTTATAAGAGGCTGATGTCGGACTCGAGTGCGTCTGCCCACGCTCCTCCGTCGGAACATGCCGACCCCGTCACGGCTCGTGGGGTCGCGGCTCGCGGGGTCGCGGCCAAGC
>DATADF010000086.1:0-3983 GCA_036258695.1 Actinomycetota bacterium | reverse complement strand
GACGGTCGCTTCTCCGGCGCGACCCACGGTTTGATGGTCGGGCACGTCTCGCCGGAGGCATCGCACGGCGGGCCGATTGCGGCAGTTCGCGACGGAGACGTGATCGAGATCGATGTCGTGGCACGCGAGCTCCGGCTCCTGCTGGCGCAGGAAGAGATCGAAAAGCGGCTGGCCGATTGGACTGCCCCGGCTCCCCGCTACGCGACCGGCGTCTTCGCCAAATACTCCGCGTCGGTGGAGTCTGCATCCGAGGGAGCGGTCACCAGTCCGGGCTCACGCCTGAGGAGCTAGACAGCTACTTCGAGTCCGACCCCCGCCTGCCGCCCTTCAGGCTCTCATTTGCGCAGGTGGCGGTCCAAATCCCCGTTTTTGTCACACCTTGCCCCTACCGTGTCAGGTATGGCTACAACAGGGTTAGGTGAGTGGATCGAGGACACCATCGAACAGGTGTGCTCGGTGTGCGGCGCGGAGCTACGGATTGTGGCGAACGGTAGCCGGCCCGAGATCGACCTGGTCTGCGACTGCGGCGCCGACTGCGCCCTCAGCTAACGTTGGTGATCTCACCAGCCGCTTATAGCTGATCTGAACACAGCGAGAAGCGTTCGCGTCTAGCGCTCAGACATGCATGCCTCGGCTCTTTGGGGCACTATCTAGTTGGCCGCAGGGTCCTACGAGAGGAGGCAGCCATGAAACGCGCGCTGTTGCTATTAGGGCTGATCGCAATCTTCGTTCTTCTGGTGACGCTGGTGCCGGCGTCATCGCAGCAACCTCCCGAGCGCAACCAGATCACGGTTTTCGAGCCCAGCAAGGTCGATTACGAGAAGGTGATTGATCGCGGACATCGGGGAATCAGCCCGGGGGACACGATCCTCTTCATCAATAGGCAGTTAGACCCCGAGACCTGCGGTCGAATTGGCACTCTCGCGGGCCGTATCACTATCTCGAAGGTCCTCCGTGCCGAGGAGAACGCGTGGTTTGTCGGCGAATTTACGTTGAAGCTCGCCGACGGCAAGCTGACGGCCGCCGGGGCAGCGAAGTTCAGTGAGTTCGCGCAGACCGAGAATGGCGTATTTGCTATCACCGGTGGAACCGGCGCCTACAGGGATGCGAGCGGCGAGGTGTTCTTTGAGGAAGATGTCACTATGTGTGATCGCAGAGGCACGCTCACGACCATAGACATAGGGCCGCAGTAGCTCGGTGTGGTCGCGGGTCTAGTTGCTGTCGTGGCAGTGAATAATTCCGACCGACGGCAGCAACTAGGCCAATTGCCTTAGCGGGCACGGCGTTGCAGGATCCGCACGATGCGGTCCTCGATAGCCGACGCGGTCGACTTCGGCATTCCGCTGGACAGGATGGAGAACTCGGCCCAGGACCTGCGGCGGTCCAGCCACACCCACCCTGATAGCGCGGACACGTTGTCGAGGGTGCCCGTCTTCGCGCGCACCTTGAGTCCGGCGAGCCGGTCCTTCAGCGTGCCCTGCCCGCCGCGCGGGAGTCCCCATCGCAACGCGCCACCCCAGGGCTCGTCCTCTGCAATGCCCAGCAGATTGACCAGACTCATCGCGGAGGCGCGGTTCGCATATGAGAGGCCGGAAGAATCGAGCGCGTCGACGTCTTCACCGTGTCCAGACGCCCACGCCTCGATTACTGCGGCTCCTTTGTCGATCGTTCCGGGTGGGCCGTAGATCTCCGCACCAAGAAGCTTTCCGAGTACCTCGGCGAAGAAGTTCGAGGACTTTCGGTTCATGAAGCGCGCCAGTACTTCTAATGGAGCCGAGGTCACGCGCGCTACCTCGCTCACGACCTTCGGCTCGGCGGCTGCCTTTGCGTGACCGTGAATGACGACACCTAGTTGCTCGAGCCGCCGTTTGAAAGCACGTGCCGCGACCTGCTCGGGATTGTCGATGTGGCGACCTTTGACGACGTTGCCTTCGTAGGACAGAGCAGAGGGGAGCGCGACGTAGCGAGTGGCGAAGTCCTGCTGCCAACCCAACGCGTACCAATCATGCGAGAAGTAAGAGGTCGACCCAATGACGCGGCCCGTTATCTCGACAACCCCGGCGCCGACGACCCGACGTGCCAACCGTCCGATTAGCGTGCCTCGGAATGGCAGATCCTTGTCGTAGCGGGCAGACCCGAAAGACGGATCGCCACGCCCGAGCAGCCAGAGGTCGCCGATGAGCACTCCATCTTCGATTTGTCCGTTGGCCGCCGCGCTCGTCACGATGCGGCTATCGACTCCGAGTTCGTCGAAGAGAGCCATGGTGAGTAGAAGCTTTTCGTTCGAGGCCGGCACTCGGCGGCGTCGGGCGAAGCGCGTGTAGATCGCGTGGCCTTCGTCGGCCACGGCAACTCCGATCGTTCGGTCCCCAATCAGCGCGTCGATTCGTTGCTTCCAGTGTGCGCGCGCGAATGCCGGCTCGGCGAGCACAGCGAGAGATGCGAAGACGAGCAGCAGGCCAAAGACACGGCGGGGCATCGGGAAATACTGCCGCGCGGCGGCGTTTCTGGGAAGACCCCTACTTAATTACGAGTGCCTCCGAGGCCGTAGTGGCCACCTCTAGGCGAAGCCTTGTTGCGTCGGATCAGCCGGCGTGGTCGAAGAGGGTGGGTTCGGCGGGAAAGAACGTGAGCTGGTCCGGGCTGGGCGCGGGATCCGGGCGATCGATCGCTAGAGCGAGACGGTGATAGGCCTGCTCCCGGGCGAGCTGCAGGGCCCGCTTCCGAGCCTTCGACGTCTCGACTTCCAGGCGCTGCTCCGCCGCGCGGATCGCGTCCTCGATGAGCTCGTTTTCCCAGTCAGGCAGGGTCACCTTTGACAGCCTCCCTCGGGTCGATATCCAGTTCCGAGCCCGGTCGGGAGCGGTCGGCTCGCGCGCCGGGAAGTGGAGTATGGGACAGACACAATCTCGCGAGCCGGATTTTCGTAGCCCCTTTTTGGGCGATCTCTCTCACCTCTCCGGAGCGGGATAATCAGGAGCAGGAGCGAGCTAGCAAGGGCATCTCCACGCCCGATGAAGGGGGTAGTTCCCATGCTTCCAAGACTTGCAAAGACCATCGTTGTGCTGCTCATCCTGGCGGGTCTCCTCCTGTTAGCGGGCCCCTCCCAAGGGGACACTTTCCGCATAAAGGCGGCCGGGTCCTCGGACGAGGGCTGGGACTGGCGGCCCGACTTCAAGGGCATCGCCAAGGGAGACAGGATCGTGTGGAAGAACCCAACGGGCGTGAAGCACACAGTCACCGCCTACAAAGGGCCGTGGAGCAAGGACACGGTAGTGCGGCCCGGCGAGACCACTCGCAAACGCTTTAGGAAGAACGGCGCCTATTACTACCGCTGCAAGATTCACTCCACGATGTCGGATGGGATCTGCTCCGGGATGTGCGGCCACATCCACGTCAGCTAACACGACAGGCCAGACCGCCAGCTACGCCTCTCTAAGCCGACACCATCGCGCTTGGGCGCGGCAGGTTTAGACCGCGGCGCGGCCAAGTGACAGGGCTTATGTCTTTCCTCCCACGTGCGAGACGGCGTCTGGTCGGGCTCCTCCTAGCCGCCGCTTTGATCGCTCCGGGCATCAGCATCCCCGCCGGCGCTCAGGAGGGCGACGCGTTCGTCGATGCCAGCCTCGAGGCTCTCACGCGGCTCCTTGCGACGTGCCGCGAGCACGACGCGGTCGATGGCGACACCGGCAACGGCGCGGAACTTCCATATCGCTTTTGCGATGACGGACCTGCCGACCCCGTAAGCGGCGACGCGGGCATACCGGTTCCCGGCAAGTACCACGAGACGGATGGTGACGACTACACGGGACTACCGGCGCCGGGCACCGCCGACGAAGTGGCCGAGGCCGAATCACAAGACGATATTCGTGCCGAGGCCGGCAATCGAGTGACCATCGATGTCGACATCAGTTTGCCCCCCGTGACGATGACACCACCACCGGAGGGCTTTCCGATCATCGCGATGAACCACGGTTTCGCCG
>DATADF010000085.1:0-21605 GCA_036258695.1 Actinomycetota bacterium | reverse complement strand
AATTTGAATTCGATCAGGCCTCTTATAGCTTTCCTCCCGGATCAACCGTGCTCGTTCGGAACGACGATCCTTTCTTCCACACCTTCACAATCGACGCCCTCGACATCGATGTCGAGCTGACCCCGGGTAGCGAGGAGCTTGTCGACATGCCCGAGCAACGCGGCGCTTACGTCGTCTTCTGCCGTCCTCACACGTTCGAGCCCGAAGAGCCGGCGGAGGACGACATGGCGGCCAGCATCACAATCGAGTAGCCCGGATCAATTCCAGCTTCCTTACGCGCAGGAGCTGGTGAATAAGCGCACATGATGCGCGTAAGAATTCCTGGGAGTTAGTGGCCGCCGGCCCCGACCGTGTGGTAGCGGGCCTTGATCTCCTCGATCGCCGGGCGGATGCCGAGAAATGCATCGGCAAGGTGGGGGTCGAAGTCCTTGCCGGCTCCGTCTTTGATCAGCGCGAAGGCCTCGTCCACAGGCCACGCCTTCTTGTAGGGACGCTCTGAGGTAAGCGCATCGAAGACGTCCGCCACACAGGCAATGCGACCCTCCAGAGGAATGTCCTCGGCCGATAACCCGTTGGGGTAGCCGCGCCCGTTCCACTTCTCGTGATGTGACAGCGCGATCTTCTCGGCGAGCTGGATCACGTCGGACTTGCTGCCCGACAGGATTTGCGCACCGATCGTCGTGTGGGTTTTCATGAGTGTGAATTCGTCGTCATCGAGCTTGCCCGGCTTCAGCAGGATCCCGTCCGGGATGCCGATCTTCCCAACGTCGTGCATGGGCGCGGCGTTCAAAAGCCGCTCGACCTGGTCGCGGCTGAAACCGATCTCCTCGGCGAGGCGCGCGCAGTAACGGCTCATACGCGCGATGTGCGCACCCGTATCGTCATCGCGAAACTCGGCTGCGATTCCCAGTCGTCGTATGACTTCGAGCTGGGTCTCAGCCAGTTCGGCGGTGCGCTCCCTGACCTTCATATCGAGGATCTCGTTTTCCTCGATCTTTTGTTCCTTGGCCATCGTGAGTGACCGTGCCAACTCGCCGAGCATCCTCCGCGTGGCCTCCGGCTGTTGATCGAGAACGCGATCAAGATCCTTCTTGTCCAGTTCGATGATGTCCGAGGAATCGATCGCCATGACGGTGGCCGAGCGTGGCGCGGGATCGAACACCGCGAGCAAGCCAAACGTGCCGCCGGGTCCAAGAGTCTGAAGGACCAAGTCGCCCTGCTCGGCTCGCTGCTTGACGACCTTCACCATCCCGCGACGAATGACGTAAAGCGAGCTGCCGGAGTCGCCCTCGAGAAAGACCATCATCCCCGCTGGGTAGTGGCGAACGATGCACGAGGCGCCGAGCTCTTCGAGGGCGTGGTCCGGTAGGCAGTCGAGCAGCTCTACACGGCGGAGCTCATCGGCAGTTACGGATGCATCCGGCTTGTCGAGCAAGTCGGCACCCGGAGAAGTTTGAAGATCGTGCCTTCCCATATAACCCCTTTGCCCGGCAGCACCCGCCGGTTCCACAACTGACTTGAGAACCGGTTCAGTGTAGGAGTTCGGGCCCCCGCTGCCTAGAGCCCATTCGCGTATCCACCCGGCCTTCGTCGCGCTGGGCCAGTCCTTGGGGACAGACCCCGAGGCCTGCTCGCTTGCCTTGGGCACGCAACTAGGCTCGGGCAGCATGAAGTCGCCGAAAGCCTCGTCGCTAAGCGCCGCCGCCTTGATCTGTCTTGGCGCCTGCGTGCAGACTCCGGCGCCGGTCGCCGAACCGTCGCCCTCTCCGGTCTGCCCGAACCACAGCGCGGTGGTCTCCGACGAGGGCCTATGGTCGAAGGACAGGCTCGCTGCGGATGTCGATGCAGACGGGCGCGACGACGACATCGCCTTGGCCGTCGACGAGTCGGGTCCTCAGGGCTGTCAGGTCTTTGTCGTCGTACGTACATCGGCCGCAGTGGCCGCGGTCGGCATCGATCAGGCGGGCATGACGGTCCTGCGCGCGGCGGGAATCCCACGGCTCGCGCAGGCCGCCGACATAGACAACCGCTCGGGCGCCGAGGTAGTTGTCGATCTCATCGCGGGTGCTTCCACGGTCCACGCTGCCATCTTCAGCATGGGTTCCGGCGTGCTCGAACGATTGCTGATTGAAGGCGACGGTCCTGAGACCGCGGACCTATTTCCCTACGGCGGAAGCGTCGGACATATAGAGGCATCCGATTGCGCGGGAGTCGGTCAAATCGTCGTGTCCCGCGCGGTACCGCGCGGACGCAACTCCTATCTTGTGACGCGCCGCTTCTACCGAACCGAAGGCTCGTCTGCGGAACCATCGGGGGAAGAGCAACATGGCGTCGCCGCGGGCCAGATCGACAAGTTTCCCGAGTACCGCACTTCGCCATTCGGGAGCTGCCCCCTCAATTAGGGTTGCCCGCATGGAGCGCGAGTACGACTTCGCAGCGATCGAAGACCGCTGGATGAAGACATGGATCTCGAAAAAACTGTGGTCGGCCCCCGAATTTCCCGATCCGGATCGCAAGCGCTATCTCGTGACCATGTATCCCTATCCCTCCGGCGACATGCACATGGGGCATGTCGAGATCTTTTCGATTCACGACTCGATAGCCCGCTTCTATCGGATGCAAGGCTTCGACGTACTGAGCCCAATCGGCTACGACGCCTTCGGTCTTCCGGCTGAGAACGCGGCCATCAAGCGAGGGATCGACCCGCGCGAATGGACCTACGCCAACATCGAGAAGCTGCACTCATCCGCGCAGCGACTCGGATGCTCCTTCGACTGGGATCGTGTCATCCGTACATCCGATCCCGAGTACTACAAGTGGAACCAATGGTTCTTCCTTCGCTTCTACGAGCGCGGCCTTGCATATAAGAAGGAGGCCCCGGTCAACTGGTGTCCCAACGACAAGACGGTACTCGCGAACGAGCAAGTAATTGCGGGCCGATGCGAACGTTGCGACACACCGGTGACCAAGAAGTATCTCGCCCAATGGTTCTTCAAGATCACCGACTACGCCGATCGGCTCGTGGATGAACTCGAGCTCAACGTCGGATGGTCCGACCGCCTCAAGATGCTCCAGACCAACTGGATTGGCCGCTCCTACGGGGCCGAGGTCGAGTTCAAGATCGATGGGCACCACGAGTCCGTGACCGTGTTCACGACCCGACCGGACACGCTGTGGGGCGCGACCTTCTTCGTCCTCGCGCCCGAACACCGGCTAGCGGAAGAACTAGTTCGCGGCACCGCGAAGGAACAGGAGCTGGCCGCGTTCCGCGAGGACGTCGCGCGTCTGACCGAGATCGACCGAACCTCCACGGAACGTCCGAAGAAGGGCCTGTTCCTGGGCAGGTATGCGATCAACCCCGTCAACGATGAACGGATCCCTATCTGGGTAGCCGACTACGCGCTGCTCGACTACGGGACCGGAGCCCTCATGGCAGTTCCCGCCCACGACCAGCGCGACTTCGACTTTGCGCGGCAGTACGGGTTGGACGTCCGTGTCGTAATTCAACCGCCGGACCGGCCACTCGACGGCGCCACTCTGACGGAGTCCTGGCCCCATGAAGGTGTGATGGTGAACAGTGGTCCCTTCGACGGCACGCCGGCGTCCGACGGCGTCGAGACGGTGACCAAATGGCTGGAGGAGAGCGGCATCGGCCGCTCGGCTAAGAACTTCCGTCTGCGTGACTGGCTCATCAGCAGACAGCGCTACTGGGGGACTCCGATCCCGATCATCTTTTGCGATCGTTGTGGAGAGGTTCCGGTGCCCGACGAGAACCTGCCGGTTGAGCTGCCAACGGGCGTCGACTTCACTCCCAAGGAAGGTCTCTCCCCGCTGGCTACTGCGGAGGACTGGGTGAACGTCTCGTGCCCGAACTGCGGCGGGGCCGCGCGGCGTGAGACCGACACCATGGACACTTTTGTCGACTCGTCGTGGTACTTCCATCGCTACACAGATCCACACAATGACGAGGCACCCTTCGATCGCGCCAAGGCCGACGCGTGGATGCCGATCGATCAGTACACGGGCGGAATCGAGCACGCAGTCATGCACCTCATCTACGCGCGCTTCTTCCAAAAAGTGCTCGTGGAGATGGGTCTTGCCCGCGACCCCGAGCCCTACCCCCGCCTGCTCAATCAAGGGGTGATCACGATGGGCGGGAAGAGGATGTCGAAGTCGCGCGGCAACATCGTCGAGCCCCAAGAAGCCTTTACGCGGTACGGCGCGGACGCGCTCCGGCTCTACATGCTGTTCTCAGGCCCCCCCGAGGCCCCCTTCGACTGGCCTCCCGAGGGTGTGGAAGCGATCGGCAGGGTTACGTATCCGTGGCTGCAGCGGGTATGGAGGCTCTGCGAGCAGAACCGCGATGTGGTGAACGTCGGCGAGTTTCACCTTGGTCCGGCTGAGCTTGCGCTGCGACGACACATCCATCGCACCGTCAAGATCGTCACTCGGGACTACGAGAGCTTCTCCTTCAACACGGCGATAGCGCGCCTCATGGAGCTGGTGAACAACGCGCATCGCTATCGCGAGGTCGGCGGCGGCCATCCGGGTGTGATGAAAGAGCTGATCGAGACGCTCCTCAAGCTGCTCGCGCCGATGGCCCCCTACCTCGCGGAGGAGCAGTGGCATCGCCTCGGCCATGAGAGCTCCATCCATCTGGAGCCGTGGCCCACGTTCGACGAAGAGCTCACCAAAGAGTCGACCGTAACCATGGTGGTCCAGGTCAACGGCAAGGTGAGGGACACGATCGACGTTCCCGCGGATATCAGCGAAGAGGAGATGTTGCAGCGCGCCCTAGCGTCCGACAAGATCCGCAGTCACCTCGACGGCGGCGAGCCTTCGAAAGTCGTGGCGAAGCCGCCGAAGCTGCTCTCTCTAGTCGTTTAGCCCAAATTTGGGTCGGGGACCACTTCCCCACACGAAACAGTGATTTGGCGTCTTAGAAAACTTGGGGGCACCACGGCGCCCGATCGGTCCGGAATAGTGCGTCGGCCCGCGCTATGGCCCCCGCCACGTGCTCCGTTATCCGACCAGCGCGTGCGAGCTCTGCGAATGAGAATCCGCCTAGATAGACACTGCCCAAAGCCGCCGCGTCCAAGGTCAGTTCGGGCGCATCGTCGACCTTGTTCAGCTCTCCCATGCCCCCCGATGCTGAGAGTCGCCAGGTCCCCGAGTTCCACGAACACAATTCATCCTCAAAGGCGAAAGCCAACGAACCGTCGGCCGCATAGCTGCGCTCGGACAATGCAGCCTGAATATCGACGATGCGAAGCCACAGACCATCGTGCAGGCCCAGACGCAGGCGCCGCGGCTCGGCCATCAAGTGGAGGAGAGAAGTGTCGGCGGGCAGCAGGCGCGATTCGACTCGGGCCATTAGGTCGACGCCGAACAGGAACCGCCAGATCTCGCGCGTCGGAATCCCATCTAGCGCGACGACCTCGCGGACCTCGAGCTTGCTGGCCGGCAAGCCGTCCTCCCATGAGTGTTTGGCTCGATAGAGCGCGTACGCCCCCGCGTCGCCCTCGTTCTCCCACACCACACGGTAGGTGGGGCCCGCTCCCTCGCGCTCGTATTCCGGGTCGGGCAGTCGGAGGTACTTCCACCATTCCTCTGAACGGCTGAACATGCCGGGAATCTGCTTGCGAACCCGCTCGTAAACGGCCGGCAGTACCTTGGCGGCCTCCTCCTCGCTCAACAGGCGTGTGCGACCGACGGGGTCCGACTTAACGCGGAACGCGGCCCCATGCCGATCGGCACTGATGGCTACGGACAAAGTTGCGAGTCCATATCCGAAGCGTCTGTAGATCGCCGCCTCCGAGGCCCACAGCACTGCCAGTGGCTCACCCCGCCTGTGGATGTCGTCGAGCTGGAAGCGCATCATCTGGGTGAGGACCCCGCGCCGGCGGTGGCTCGGAAGGACTCCTACCAGAGTCACGCCGGCAGCCGGCAGATCGCCCCCGGGGACGCTGACCGAGAAGGTGTAGGCCCCTCCAGTTCCGACCATGGCCTCCTCGTCGAAGGCGCAGACCAGACGCGCGGGATCGATCAATCGTTCCCAGCGCGGCAGGTCCTGCTCGTGGAACTGCCACAGGAAAGTCGTCTCGCACGTCTCCAGGAAGTAGCGGAGCTCTTCCCGTTTGCACTCTCTGACGGTCACGGTCATCGGGTCATATTCGCGGCTTTGATGACTTAGGTCTAGGTGTGACGCGCGTCACAGCGCGCACAGTTCCGTCGGCGGACGATGGCTTGCGATGCCCGAGATTGTGATCGCACCGCACTGGACGGATCGGCTCGATGGGTTGATGGCTCGACGTCGCGAGGCGATGGTGGTCGCGTCCGTGATCGTTCTGTCGCTGGCCGTGGTCTTGCTGTTGCGCGCTCGCGCGGCGCCGGCGGCCATCGCTCCTCCGGCGGTCCCAGCGATCGGTACCCCGTCCGGGACCGCTGCCGCAGCCGCTCCGCAGATCGTGCTGGTACACGTGGCCGGGGCGGTCAGACATCCGGGCCTCTACGAGTTGCCTGCCGGTGCGCGTGTCGCGGATGCCATCGATATGGCCGGGGGGCCGCGCCGAAACGCATGGCTCGATGGAATCAACCTCGCCCAAGTCATTGCGGACGGAATGAAAATCGAGATCCCGCGGCTGGGGGCGGCCGCCGGAAACGTCTCCAGCAGTGCCTCACCCAGCATGGGCTCTCTCATCAACCTCAACTCCGCCGATCAAGCCGCCCTCGAATCCATACCGGGGGTGGGGCCTGTGACCGCAGCGGCGATCCTCGAACACCGAGCCCGCGTCGGAAATTTCTCGGCGGTTGAGGAGCTGCTCGAGGTCTCGGGTATCGGCCCGGCAACTCTCGAGGCGATCCGTCCCTACGTAACCGTCTGAGCCCCGATGTTCCTCGGGCTCGGTCTTCTCGGCCTGAGCGCGGGCATTGCGATTCGGGCAGCAGGCGCGACCCCGAAACTTGGGTACTTGCTGATCGCGAGCGGTGCTGTGTTTCTGGCTCTGCGGCGAGGACGCGTGCTTCCTTCGCTCGGTCTCGTGCTGCTCGGACTCGGCGCCGGAGTGGTCACGGCCGGCCTGCATTCGAGCTCGGCTTCGACTCTTAAGGGCCTCGCGGGGCGCGTCCCACTGTGTTCCCTACAGGCCCGCGTTCTAGAGCACGCCGGCGCGCTCGGCACGCTTCTGGCGGTCGACTCTCTGAGGTGTCCGGAGGTTCAGCTGAGCAATGCAGGTGTGGTGATAGTCGACGAGGCTCGATCCGAGCCCGGAAGTTTCGTCTCGACTCGCGGTTGGCTCCTCCCGCTCGGCGACGACCCATACGACGCCGCTCGCGGTCGCGCCGGCGCAGCCGCCGCCTGGCACGCGCAGGAGATGCACGTCATCGCGCCTCCGAATGGCCTCCACGCTGTGGTCGCCCGACATCGCGGCGCTTTAAGAGATGGCCTCGGGAATCTCGATGGGCAGGAATCTGCCCTGGCCCTCGGGCTGACTATCGGCGACACGTCGCGTCTGGAGCATTCGACGATCGACCGTTTCCGCAGCGCGGGCCTATCGCACATCCTCGCGGTCTCGGGAAGCAATGTCGCTCTCGTCCTCCTTGCTGTAGGACTGCTTCTCCGACGAACGTCTCAGAGGTTTCGATTGTGCGCTTGCCTCGGGGTCCTTGGCCTCTATGTGCTCGTCGTCGGTCCCGATCCATCGGTCTTGAGGGCCGCGATGTCGGCGGTCGTCGTGATCGTCGCGTTCGCCGGCGGAGCCAAAGCTCACCCCCTGCACGCGTTGGGCATCGCTCTTCTCATCTTGTTGAGCATCAGACCGCAGCTCTTGTTTGCTGCAGGACTGCACCTGTCCGTCGCGGCCACCATGGGCATCCTTTTGTGGACGGGCCCTCTTGGGCAGCATGTCCGTTTTCTCCCGCGCCGCATCCGGCTTGGCGCTGCGGCCACCCTCGCCGCGCAGATCGGTGTCGCGCCCGTACTCATTGCCACTTTCGGTGAGATCTCGGTGGCCGGGCCCCTCGCGAACCTGCTGGCTCTCCCGGCGGTTCCTCCGGCAACCATGAGCGGACTCCTGGCGGGTTCGCTTGCCCTCGCCGACTCCAGCCTCGGGCATGTCGCGGCGTGGATGGCTCGCCCCTTCTTGAGGTGGATTCTCTGGGTTGGCGAGACCTTCGGAACCCCCAACTGGGCAAGCGTCAGTCTCCCGCGCGGTTGGGGGCTGCTTGCGGGGATTGTCTTAACGCCGGCGGTCGTCGCCGGGGTGAAAAGATGCACGCAGATGAATCGAGAAGCTGGGCGCTAGTGGTTTGGCGCTGGATCTATCGCGACTCCGCGGGAGAGGAGCGAGGCTCGTCGGAGAGTTTTGACAGCAAGGAACAAGCCGAGGAATGGATGGGAGAGAACTGGTCCGAGCTGTTGGAGGCGGGCACCGAGAGCGTGACTCTGAGATCCGACGATGAGTCTCTGTATGACATGGGACTGAGGGCTGAATGAGCAAACCCGTTTATCTCTTGCGAGGAGACGACTTCCTCATCGAGGAGGCCCTCGACAGGCTCCGCGAGGAGCTCAATGCCGACCCTCTCTCGGAAGTGAGTTTCGATGCAGAGGCCGACATCGCGGACGTGCTGAACGCGCTGCAGACTCCATCGCTGCTGGCAGCGGGTCGGGTCGTGATACTGAGAGAGGCGCAGTCGCTGACCAAAGAACAAGCTGGTCGACTGGCCGAATATTTG
Source organism: Actinomycetota bacterium (assembly GCA_036258695.1). Classification (GTDB taxonomy): domain Bacteria; phylum Actinomycetota; class CADDZG01; order CADDZG01; family WHSQ01; genus DATADF01. Next base: position 12,872 of record DATADF010000085.1, on the reverse strand, counting down.
GACGCACCGAACTCGACCTCGACCTTCGTTCTGACGGCGAACGGCCGTACCAAATTAGACGAGTGGGTCAAGAAGGTGGGCGCCGTACTCGCACTCGAGGCCCCGCGCGGCCGAGCTCTTCTGGGATGGATCAAGCGACGCGCGGCCGACCGGGACTTGAAGCTCGACGATCGTGCTGGGTGGACCCTGATCGAATCGGTTGGCGGGGAGCTCCGCGATCTCGATGTTGCTCTGGAACAGCTGTATACGGGGCTCGGCCCCGGAGCCCGAGTCTCGCAACGCGAGGTCGTGAACGCATTCCCTCGTTTCGCGGACCAGCGGATGTACGCGCTCACCGACGCGCTGGGTGACCGCAAGCTACCTATTGCCATGACCTCACTCCGCAGGTTGCTTGATCAAGGCGACCATCCTTTGGTTCTTTTAGGCGCACTCACGTCCCAAGTGCGCCGCATGTTGGTTGCCCGCTCTGTTGCAGGCCAGGGTGCGTCGGCGGTCGCGGACGCGCTGCGGCTCCCGGCGTGGCGCGCCGAGCGCCTGGCGCGCCAGGCCCGCGCTTACCGAGAGGAAGAGCTGGTCACCGCGATGAGCGTTCTTGCGCAAGTGGACCTGGAGCTGAAAGGCGAGTGGCCCGCGGAGGCCGCCGAGGCGGCACTAGAACGGGCGGTGGTCAGGATCGTCTCCTGAAGCGATGCCCCCGGCCGCCCAAAGAGCGGATGCGTTGGGAGCTTGCGAGGTTAGCTACGAGGACTTAAGCCGGCGGGCCAAGCGAGCCTTCTTGTTGGCCGCCTGGTTTTTGTGGATCACACCTTTGGCCGCCGCCTTGTCGAGAGCGCGCGAGGCCTCGCGGTACTTCGCCTCGGCCTCCTCACCGCCGGTCTCAGCGGTCTGAAGGAACTGCTTGATCGAAGTCCTCAATGAAGAGCGCGTCGATTTGTTCCGCTCGCGGCGGAGCTCGTTCTGCCTATTGCGCTTTATCTGACTCTTGATGTTCGCCATGCGCGTGTCTGCCTGTCTCCAAATCGGGTCTGGACGTGTTTCCGGAAGGATTGCAGACCCAGGATAGCACCCGGCGAGTGAGCGACGGCTCGTTGCTACGCTGAGTTTATGGACCAAGCTCATCAGCGCGCGATCGCCGTCATCGCGCACATCGACCACGGCAAGTCCACCCTTTCGGACCGGCTGTTGGAGCTTACGGGGACGGTTTCCGCGCGCGATATGCGGGAGCAATACCTCGATCGGATGGACTTGGAACGCGAGCGGGGGATCACGATCAAGGCCGCTGCGGTGCGCATGGAGTACCAGGCCCAGGACGGCGAGACGTACGAGATAAATCTGATCGACACGCCCGGTCACGTCGACTTCGGATATGAGGTCTCGCGGTCCCTGGCCGCCTGCGAGGGCGTCCTGTTGCTCGTGGACGCTGCGCAGGGCATCGAGGCCCAGACGCTGACGAATCTCTATCTCGCGGTGGACGCGGGCCTGAAGATCATCCCGGTTCTCAACAAGATCGATCTTCCCGCAGCCCAGCCTGCCAAGTACGCCGAGGAGCTCGCCGCGCTCGTCGGTTGCTCCACCGATGAGGTGCACCTGATCTCCGCAAAAACGGGGGAAGGCGTTCCCCGATTGCTGCAGACGATCGTGTCCGAGATCCCGCCACCGTCTGGGGATCCCAACGGCGCCCTCCGAGCGCTGGTATTCGACTCCGTCTACGACTCGTACAGAGGGGTGATCGCCTACCTGCGCGTGGTCGATGGATCGCTATCGGCCCGCGCCCCGATCCGCTTCATGGCAACGGATGTCGAGGCGGAGGCGGACGAGATCGGCATCCTGGCCCCCGACGCCATCCCCGTGAAGCGCCTAGAAGCCGGCGAGGTGGGTTATCTCATCGCAGGGATAAAGGAAGTGAGCCTGGCCAAGGTCGGGGACACGGTGACCGGCGCCGGACGAACCGGCGCGATGGAGCCACTGCCCGGCTATCGCGAGCCCAAGCCGATGGTGTTCGCGGGCATCTATCCCATCGAGGGGGACGACTTTCCTCTGCTGCGCGACGCGCTCGACAAGTTGAAGCTCAACGACGCCGCGCTCGTGTACGAGCCGGAGTCCTCGGGAGCGCTGGGGTTCGGCTTTCGCTGTGGCTTTCTTGGTCTTCTCCATATGGACATCGTCCGGGAACGTTTGGAGCGGGAATTCGACCTGGCCTTGATCGCGACCGCACCCTCGGTCGGATACGAGGTGGAATTGACCGACGCGACCAAACGAGTGGTGCGCAATCCCACCGACATGCCCGACGCAAGCCAGATCGAACAAGTCCTGGAGCCCTACGTCTCGGTGATGATTGTGACGCCGAGCGAGTTCGTCGGCACCGTCATGCAGCTCTGCCAGGAGCGAAGGGGCGAGCTGAAGGAAATGCACTATCTGTCGCCGGAGCGCGTCGAGATTCGCTACCACATGCCGCTCGGCGAGATCATCTTCGACTTCTTCGACCAGTTGAAGAGCGGGACGCGCGGATACGCGTCGCTGGACTACGAGCCGGTCGGATTGAATCCCTCGAATCTCGTGCGAGTCGACGTGCTCTTGAACCAGCAACCAGTGGACGCGTTCTCGACGATCGTGCATAAGGACAAGGCTTACGAGTACGGCAAGACGATGACCGAGCGGTTGCGCACTCTCATTCCGCGTCAGCTGTTCGACGTCCCGATTCAGGCCGCCATTGGCTCTCGAGTCATTGCCCGCGAAACGGTCAAGGCCAAGCGCAAGGACGTCCTCGCGAAGTGCTACGGAGGCGACATCACGCGCAAGCGAAAACTTCTCGAGCGCCAGAAGGAAGGCAAGAAGCGCATGAAGCAAATCGGCTCGGTCGAGGTGCCGCAGTCGGCTTTCATCGAAGCTCTACGTATGGATGCCGGGAGCGCCAAGTGAATTCCACGCATCGTGCAACGGTTCTGGGGAATTTCGGGGCGGGCGAAGGGTCGCCCAAACCCGGGTCGCAGGAGACGTCAACAGCCACGAGGACCGGCAGAGACGGGCGGTGGCTTGCCGATCCCGGATTGGGTGTGTACGTGCACATTCCCTTCTGTCGGCATCGCTGCCACTACTGCGACTTCAACACGTACGCAAAGAGCGAGCATCTCTTCGCGGCATACGTTGAAGCTCTGATTGCGGAGATCGAGCGATCGCCGGGCAGTTCGCGGCCCGCCACGAGCGTGTTTTTTGGCGGCGGTACTCCCACCCTGCTGACCCCGCTACAGCTGAGTCGAATCTTGGGCGCCGTCCGGAGCCGGATTGGGATCGAGCCCGACGCGGAGATCACCATCGAAGGGAATCCCGAGGGTCTCGACGAGAAGTTCTTCGAGCAGCTTCTCCACGCCGGTTTCAACCGGTTCTCGATCGGAGTTCAATCTCTCGCTCCGCACGTGCTGGCCGCGCTCGAGAGAACCCACTCGGCCGAGACGGCCCTGCGCGCGGCCTTGGCCGCCCGAAAAGCGGGGGTGACCGATTTGAACCTCGATCTAATTTACGGCTCGCCGTGGGAGACCGAACGAGATTGGCGGGATTCCGTTGTCGGCGTGATCGAGGCCGGTCCGGACCATGTCTCTGCATATGCCTTGACCGTGGAATCACGTACGCCGCTCGGAGCTGCCGTAGCGCAAGGGCGTGTGCCCGACGTCGATCCCGACATCCAAGCGGACCGGCATCACGCGGCCGAGGACCTGCTTGGAAGGTCGGGTTACAGGCGCTACGAGGTCTCGAACTGGGCCCGGCCCGGTCATGCCAGCCGCCACAACCTTCTTTACTGGTCGGCCGGCAACTATTGGGGCTTTGGGGCCGGCGCTCACGGCCACGAAGACGGATGGCGGTACTGGAGGATTCGGCGCCCGGCGGACTTCATCGCGACGGTCAGAGCAGGAGGCGACACGGTCCTGGATTCCGAAATCGTCGCCGGGGACGCCCGCGCGGCGGAGGCTCTGATGCTGGGGCTGCGGCTCACCGATGGGATCAACCTGATCGACTGGTCAGCACGTTTTGGGGGCAGGGCTCTCGACCGGCGGATGTCCGTAATCACCGAGCTCACCGATCTCGGCTTGCTTTCCCTGGAACAGGAGTATCTTCGCGTCAGGCCGCAACACACCTTGATGCTCGGGGAGGTCATCGCCCGGCTGCTTTAGAAGACGGCGCTGTTTGCCGAGATAGCTGGTGAGAGCTATGTCGATATCTGCGCCACTCCCAACGGGAAGGGAGACGGCGGGGGCAGCGAATCTATCGTCCGCGGCCGACCGTCGTGCTTCCGATCTCATTCTCGATCTCGCCCCCATGCAGGAGGCGGTGGATCTGCCCGATCTATTCGCGGGCCTGGCGCGCGCCGTCCTTCGAATGGTGCACGCAGACGCGTGTTCCGTGTCGCTTCTGGACGACGATGGACACACTCTGCGCGACGTGGGCGCAAGCGTCTTAGGGGAGAGCCGGCTCGCCCGGGTTGCGTCCGAGCGACGCCTGTCGGACTTTCCTTTGATCAAGGAGATTCTGGAGAGCGATTCCGGCGCCGACATCTCTATCTCCGACAAGGGAGACGATCCGGCTCATCGCAAACTTGTGGCCCAGCTCGGCTACTCACGCGCGCTCATCTGTCGCATAACGGTGGAGGGCGAAGCGATAGGAATCGTGGAGGTGTTCCGCGTCGCTGATCGGGGCTTCCGCAGCGACGACCCCGAGCAGATTCGGATGCTGGCTTCCTTCGCGGCCAACTCCTACACGCGCCTCCGTTTGGCCTCGAAACTCGAGGCTCATTACACAGAGACACTCGGCGCTATCGCGTCCGCACTGGAGGCAAAGGACCCGTACACGCAGGAACACACCAACCGCATCCGCGACCTCGCGATGGGTCTTGGTATTGCAATGCAGATTCCGGGTGAGATGCGACGTTCCCTGAGCCTCGGTGCCATCCTGCACGACGTCGGCAAGATCGGCGTCTCTGATTCCGTGCTTCTCAAGCCCGGGCCGCTCACCGATTTGGAGTGGGAGGTCATGCGCCAGCACCCGACGATCGGCGAAAAAATGCTTGTGGGGGTCGAGTTCGTCCGGCCCGCGCTCCCGATCATTCGCAATCACCATGAGCGGTGGGACGGCGGCGGCTATCCCGACCGGCTGGAGGGGGAGGACATTCCAATCGGAGCACGGATCGTCGCCGTGTGTGACGCGTTCGACGCCATGACGAGCGACCGTCCGTACCGCAAGGCGCTGAGCATCGAACAAGCATCCGAGGAGCTCTTGAAGCATGCGGGAACGCAATTCGATCCCGCCTGCGCCGCTCTCCTGGTCGACGTCGTAAGCAGCCTCGGCGACGAAAACGTCGAGGAGAAGTTCGTCCGCTACGACAACGTCGGATAACTCAGCTCACTCCCAGCCCTATATAGCCGTTGTCGGCGCGGGCGACAATGACGAGGAGGCCGAGGAACTCGCGGAGCAGGTCGGCGCCGAGCTTGCGCGGCGCGGGGCGATCTTGGTGTGCGGCGGGCTTCTGGGCGTTATGGAGGCCGCGTGTCGCGGAGCGCGCAGCGCCGGTGGCACGACCGTCGGGATCCTTCCCGATGCGGATCGAGATCGAGCGAATGAGTTCCTCGACATCGTCATCCCGACCGGCATGGGCGAGGCCCGGAACACTCTGATCGTCCGGACGGCGGATGCAGTGATCGCGATCGGCGGGGGGTTCGGGACTCTTTCCGAGATCGGCTTCGCTCTGAAGACGAGGAAGCCCGTCGTTGGACTCAATACATGGGATCTGAGCCGTCGCGGCGAGCCGGTTCCAATCACTCATGTCGACAGCCCCCAAGAGGCGGTCGAGACCGCGCTGAACCTTGCCGTAAACGGCTAAACGCGGTTCCCTAGTCCGACATGGGGATCTGTACTCGCTGCAAGCAAGACAACCCGACCGAGGCCCGCTTCTGCTTGGCCTGCGGCAATCCGCTGGCCGCGAGCTGCCCGATCTGCGCCGGAGAGGTGCCCCCGGGCGCGCGTTTCTGTCCTTCCTGCGGACGGCCGCTCGCGGACGCGGAGACCGGGGCGCCCGAGATGATCAAGCTGGTCACGGTCCTGTTCGCCGACGTTGTGGGCTCAACCGAGCAGGCCGAGCACATGCTGCCGGAGGAGACCCGTGCGTTGATGACGGACTTCTTCTCCGCCATGTCCGAGGAGATTCGTGCCGAGGGCGGCACGATCGATCGACTCATCGGAGACGCAGTCATGGCCGACTTCGGCATTCCGGTAGCTCACGAAGACGATCCGGTGCGTGCGGTGCGTGCCGCGATGCGGATGCTCGAGCGCCTCCAAAAGTGGAATGCCGAACGCGAACCCGACTCGCGCATCCAGATTCGAATCGGGATCAACACCGGAGAGGTGTCTGCCGGCGGAACTTTGGGCGAGCAGTTGTTGGTGATGGGGGATGCCGTGAATGTGGCATCGCGGCTCGAACAGATCGCCGAGCCGGGAACCATCGTCATCGGCCAGCGGACGGCGCGTTCAGTCCGCGATCACTTCGAGTTGCGCGAGCTCGACGCGGTGATGGTGAAAGGGAAGTCCGGACCCCTGACTGCGTTTGTTCTGGTCGGACCACGGGATGCCGCCGCGCCACAGCTTCGAGCTCCGCTTGTCGGGCGCGAGGCGGAGCTAAACAAATTGCGCGCCACGCTGCAGCAAGTGACGCACGATGGTGAGCCACAGATCGTCGCCGTCGTGGCGGAGCCGGGTGCCGGCAAGTCGCGTCTCCTCGAGGAGTTCGTTACGGCGTCGGCTTCGCACACCAAGGTATCGGGCGGGCGCTGCCTTCCCTACGACCACCGAGTCACGCTCTGGCCATTCAGAGAAATCCTTCGGACCGAGGCAGGACTGCTGAGCTCCGACGATGTCGACGCCGCACGCCACAAGATTCGGGACCTGGTCGCACGATCGCTCCCGTCGGGAGATCCGGCGCTGGAGCGAACGACCAGCGCGCTCGCGGCCACGATTGGGCTGGGGGATTCGGACGCCGATCCGCGCGAGGTCTACCGCGAGATCCTGCGGGGGTGGCGTCACTTGCTCGCAGCCCTTGCCGACGGCCGTCCACTGGTGATCACGTTCGAGGACATGCATTGGGCGGACGAGACGACACTGGAGATGGTTGCCGAGCTCGTGGAGCGCGTGACCGCGCCGGTGCTGTTCATCTGCTCGATGCGCCCCGATCTGTTGACTGCCCACGCCGAGTGGGTCTCGCGCCTGCGCAACTATTCCGCGATACACATCGAGTCTCTACCTGAGGAAGCCAGCGCTCGGCTCGTCGCCGAACTGTTGCGAGCGGACCGAGTGCCGGCGGTGCTCACTCGACAGATCCTCGCCACTGCAGAGGGAAACCCGTTCTTTATCGAAGAGATCCTGCGGCGACTCATCGATGAGGGATCGCTGCGGCCGCGCGGCGATTCATGGGAGCTCGATTCAAACGTGGCGCGGGTCGAGATACCAGACAACGTCCAGGCGGTGATCTTGGCGCGCCTCGACTTGCTGGCACCGGAGGAGCGCACTGCGACTCAGCTCGCCGCGGTTGTCGGTCGGACTTTCTGGGCGGGAGCCCTCAGACGCCTGGTGGGAGCCGAGGATGTCGATTCGATCTTGCGCACCCTCCGCCGCCGCGAGTTCGTGGAGGAGAAGCTCACTTCATCAATAGCCGGAGATTCCGAATACCGCTTCAAACATCTACTGACTCGTGACGTTGCCTACGAGAGCTTGCCTCGCAAGGCGAGAGGGAAGGCGCACGCGGCAGTCGCCGACTGGATCGAATCCACCATAGAGCGACCGTCCGAGCTGGCCGAGGTGCTGGCTCATCACTACGAGAACGCATTTCGGCTGCTGGCCGACGAGGACGCGCGCATGAGGGCTCGCTCTTTTTGCCTGGAGGCGGCCGGCCAAGCTATGCGGCGTTTCGCCGTCGCACAGGCAGACTCCCTGGCGCGCCGAGCCGTCGCATTGTCTACGTCGGGCGCGGAGCGGGTCGAGGCACTCGAGAAGTTGGGCGACCTGCATGTCTTGAGTTTTAGAAGCGACAGTGCGTGGAGTGCCTACACGGATGCGATGTCGGAGTTGGAAAAAGGGGCCCCCGGCAACCAATCTGTCTTCGCTCGGCTGGCCGCGAAGGCAAGCATCGTTCCGACGCGATGGCGGGGAACGATGGACGACCTTCCTGAGCAACACACAATCGAGGCTTTGATCGAGCAAGGGCTGGCCGCGGTCGAGCATTCAGACTCACGGGAGCGGGCGCTGCTCTTGGCGAGCAAAGCGTTCCTGTTCGGTGTTTGGTTGGAACGCCCCGGAGAGTCTTATGCGCACGAAGCACTTGCCATCGCCGAACGGATCGGCGATGCAGACCTTGCTTCGGTTGCCATAGATGCAGCTGTTAGCTCGTTAATGGCGGAGGGACGCTGGGGGGAGATGTGCCGACTCGATTCCAGACGCGTCGACTTCGTTTCGGACTTACGCGACGTACGGGAGGTTGCCGATGCGTTCGCGACGACCGCCGAGAGTTGTCGCACAGTCGGGGACTACAGGCGAGCGGTCGAGCTGGCCAGCCAAGGGATCGAGCGCTCGCGCGGGGTCGATGCAGGCAGCTATCTGCACAATCTCGTGGAGCGTGCCTATGCGCACTTCTTTTCGGGCAACTGGGACGACGCGCTTGCGGATCACGCGGAGGTTGAACGGCTCCAGGAGGAGGACGAGGGCTTCCCCGGGACGCTCGTGATGTGGTCTTACGGCATGGCAGTCCTGTGTCACGAACTGAGAGGCGACGAAGAGAAGGTGGTGCGCTATCTAGAGGTGGTTGAGGAATTCAACGACCGAAATCAGCGCGCGGGCCGAAGGTTCAACTCCTACCTCGCGCTTACCGCGCGCGCGGTCGCCCGCCGAGGTGAGTTCGAGCGCGCCCGGGCGTGGCTCGAGACCGAGCGCAGCTACTTCGTGTCCAGTCACCTCGAAGCATTGACAGAGATCGCACTTCTCGAGGGGCCCCGAGACGACTGGCGGACTCTCATCGAGCGCGCTCGAGAGGAAGCCGACCACGCGGAGCTGAGGGCCCTGCCCCTGTTCGCCGACCGACTTGAAGGAGTGGCCCTGCTGCGCGTGGGCGACGCCGCGGGGGGCGAGCTTCTGCGTCGCTCCGCCGCCGGCTTCGGGGAGTTGGGCGGTCTTTGGGAGGCGGCTTACAGCGAGCTATGGCTCGCACACGAGCTCGTCAGGATGGGTCAAGGACGGTCAGCCGAGGGCTTGCTGTCGTCGTGCGCGCCGGTTTTTGACAAGCTGGGCTCGAGGAGGGAACAACAACTCGTCGAGACCTTGTTGGGGGAGCTGTGATGGCCTACCTCGGGAATCTGACGTGCCAGGACTGCGGGCTCACGTTTACATCGCGCTGGGGCTCCTTCGAGGGCACCGATGAGTACCGCTGCCCGAATGATCATGTCGTCCATGTGGCATGGGCCAACGGCCGCATCCTGTCCGTCGACGGGGCGCCGGCCGACGGAGCGACCCTGGTCGAGCGCCGCGGACGCTGTCCCCGCTGCGACGCCGAGCTGGCTACCGGGCTGCTGCCCTCGTGCCCCATTTGCGGCAGCCGGGACCACGAGGTGCATCTCGCCGGAACCATCGGCTGAGGCTTAGCACTCGGCCCCTAAGAGTGCTAAAAGCGGGCCTGGCCGGGTAGCATCTGGCCATGACCACTCCGAATTCGTTGGACGATCGCAAGGCCGCGATCCTGCGGGCGATCGTGTCCCACTACGTGTCCTCGGGCCAGCCAGTGGGCAGCAAGACGCTGGTGGATCGCTACCGCCTTGGGGTGTCGTCGGCCACCGTGCGGAACGAGATGAGCGCCCTCGAAGACCAGGGCTTCATCTACCAGCCTCACACTTCGGCCGGGCGTGTTCCGACCGATGCGGGCTATCGCTACTTCGTCGATACATGGGCGCGCGACGCCCGCCTGCCGGCGGGCACTGCCCTGCAGGTCCGGCGCTTCTTCGGGGAGCCGCGCTGGGAGCTTGAGGACGCGCTGCGAAATACCGCTGAGCTGCTTTCCAGCCTCACCGAGAGCGCGGCGGTGGTATTCGCTCCGGCACTCGAGCAGTCCACGGTCCGCCACGTCGAGCTGGTCAGCCTCGCCCCGGGGCGCGCCATGTTGGTCGTTGTCAGCGACGCGGGGCGGGTCTTCAATCACCCGCTTCGGGTGGCCGAGACCATCGACGACGTGCAGCTGGAGCATGCCGCGGACATGCTGAATCGCCTAATACTCGGCCATCCTTTGGACAAAGCCGCGGCGACCATCGCCTCCTCGATCGATCACTTTCCGCTTGAGTTGCGAGAGGCGGTGGCCACGGTAGCCAGCGCGCTGACAGAGGAATTTGCGCAACGCGACACGGAGCGCGTCTTTCTCGAGGGAGCCTCCAACATAGTTGACGAGCACAAGTTCGCGGACCTTGAAACGGTCCGCCAGGTGATCGGTGCCCTGGAACACCGGCGGCTTCTGCTCGAGGTGCTCGCCGATGCGGTGGCCGAGCAAAGCCTTTCGGTACGGATCGGCTCGGAGAACGATGCTGAAGTGATGCAGAACTGCGCAGTGATTACCGCGCCCTACGGCTCCGAAGAGAGCGTGATCGGGTCTCTCGGCGTGGTAGGTCCTACGCGCATGGACTACCGCCGCACGATCCCCGCGGTTTACGAGGTCGCCTCGAATCTCGGCCGCATGTTGACCGAACTAGGCCTCTAGTGCCCGACTACTACGAAGTCCTGGGGATCTCTCCGCAGGCCACCCCCGACGAGATAAAGCGCGCCTATCGTCGACTGGCCCGGGAGCTCCACCCGGATGCCAACCGGGACGATCCCGGGGCGGCGGACAAATTCAAAGAGGTCACGCGCGCCTACGAGGTGCTGTCCGATCCGCAAAAACGTCAGCGTTACGACGCCTTCGGTGACGAGCGAATCGACGCAGGGGCCTTCGCGGACTTCGGCGGGATCTCGGATCTGTTCGCGAGCTTCTTCGGCGGATCCACGCGCAGACGCGGTCCGACTCGTGGTGCCGACATCTTGGCCGAGGTCCAGGTGTCGCTCGCGGAAGCGGCTGCGGGGATCGAGCGCGAAGTGGAGCTCGAGACCCTGATCGAGTGTTCCCAATGCGGCGGAACGGGCAGTGCGGAGGGCACGTTTCCGGTGCGCTGTTCGGACTGTGGGGGCACGGGTGAGATGCGCGAGGTTCGCAGAAGCGTGTTCGGCAGCGTAATGACGGCGACGACGTGCGCGCGCTGTGGGGGCAGCGGGCAAGAGGTCGTCGATCCCTGTCGCAGTTGCGGCGGGCGCGGACGCGTCCGCTCTGTCGAGACACTCAACGTGCGCGTCCCGGCGGGTATCGAGGACGGGACCCAGCTGCGCGTCACCGGGCGAGGCGAGGCCGGAATGCGAGGAGGCCGCGCCGGTGACCTCTACGTCGTTGTTCGCGTGCAAGCGCACGAGGTCTTCCGTCGCGCAGGTGCCGACCTTGGCTGTGAGGTCGCGGTGCCCATGACGATCGCGGCACTCGGAGGCCATGTGGACGTGCCCACGCTGGATGGAGACGAGCCCCTCGAAGTACCGGCCGGTACGCAATCCGGGGAGGTCGTGCGGCTGAAGGGACGAGGCATGCCGCGACTGGACGGTCGTGGCCGTGGGGATCTCGTGGTTCTGCTGAAGGTCGAGACACCGGGCGAGCTCGATGCCGAACAGGCCGAGCTCCTCGAGCGGCTCGCCGCGTTGCGCAACGAGCACATCGCACCCCGGACCGAGGGCTTCTTCGATCGAATCAAGCAGGCGTTTAGTTAGTGCGGTCACCCTGGTTCTGGGCGCCTCCGCAAATGTGGGCCGAGTCGGTGATCGGCCTCCCTCCCGACGAGGCGCGACACGCGCTGAGAGTTCTGCGTCTCAAATCGGGCGACCAGGTCACCGTCACCGACGGGCGCGGTCGCATCGCGCACTGCAAGCTGGCGCAGCGCACCGAGGAGCTCGTAGAGGCGGAGATCGCGGAGGTCGAAGAGCAACGGAGGGCTAAGCCCGACCTCGTCGTTTATCAATCGATAGCCAAAAGACAACGCAACGATGAGGTGGTCCAGCGACTCGCGGAGCTCGGCGCGGCGGAGGTGTGGATGTTTCCCGCGCGCCGCTCGGTGGCCCGTTGGGACGAAGAGAAGGCGCTGCCGCTCACCATCCGCTGGAACTCGATTGCACGCGCGGCGGCGAAGCAGTCACGCAGTGCGTGGCTGACGGAGGTGGGTGTTCTTGGCTCGGCACAGCTAGCGCGCCAAGTCGCGGGAGAGGCGCTGGCCGTCGTTCTCTGGGAGGAAGCCAGCATTCCGCTTCGAGAGGCTCTGCCGCCCGCGGCGGAACGAATCGCTCTGGTGGTCGGACCCGAAGGGGGCCTGGAAGCCTCGGAGGTGGAGGCGCTTGCCGGCGCACGACCGGTCTCGCTCGGAAACAAGATCCTCCGGACTGAATTCGCGCCCATCGTGGGGGCGTCCGTGGTGCTCTACCACTTCGGAGTGATTGGTTAGGGGTGGCCCCCGAACCGGCGTTGACTCAAACCCCCTCTCCGCCCAAGGTCGCCTTCACGACGCTTGGCTGCAGGCTCAACCAGGCCGAATCGGATTCCATGGCGGGAGACCTCGCGCGCGCCGGGCTAACTCCGGCCGCTCCTGATGACGAGCCCGACCTCGTCGTGATCAATACCTGCACCGTTACGCGCGAGGCGACCAAAGCTTCGCGCATGGCGATCCGACGAGCGGCGCGCGCTCATCCCGACGCGAAGCTCGTCGTCGTCGGTTGCTACGCGGTCTCGGATCGCGAGG
>DATADF010000084.1:0-4255 GCA_036258695.1 Actinomycetota bacterium | reverse complement strand
CATGGTCGGCCGCGACGACGCCGTGAAAGTGACCGACTTCGGTATCGCGCGCGCGGCGGGAAGCTCCACGCTTACCGCTACGGGCATGGTCATGGGGACGGCGAACTACATCTCGCCCGAGCAAGCACAGGGGGTGGATCTAACTCCGCAGTCCGACATCTACTCGCTCGGCGTCGTTCTGTACGAAATGGTCACCGGTTCGGTGCCGTTCACGGCCGACTCACCTCTCGCGGTCGCACTTCGACACGTTAACGACGACCTTCCCTCAGCCTCGGAGCTCAACACAGATGTACCGGCGGAACTCGACCAACTCATCGCGCGGGCGACCGCTAAGGACCCAACGCATCGCTTCGCCGACGCGCGCGCTCTCCAGCAAGAGCTGAGGACTTTCGCGGCCGACCAGGACGGCCAAGTCACCGCAGCGCTAGGGGCTGGAGACGGTGGGTCTGTCTCTGCGACGGGGAAAACCGTCGCTCTGGCCACCGAAGAGGCCGAGCAAACAACTGCCCTGGCGCCCCTTACGGCGAGCTGGAACACGCGGCGCCTCGGAGCTGCCGTGCTCCTGGTCTTCGGAGCGCTGTTCGCGGTGGCCGTGGCCTTGCTCATCTACCGAGTCATCGCCGACGAGCCGCGCGAGCGCGCCGGGTCAGGTCGGCGCGCTGCTCGCACCCCAGCTGCGCCAATCGCTCCCAGACCGGCATACACCGTAGATCTCGATGATCTGCTCGGGCGCTCTCTCGTCGAGGTGGTTCCGATGCTTGAAGAGCGGGGGCTGGACGTCGATGTCCAGCTCGTGGGCAAGGACCAAATCAAGGAAGAGCTCGGTGTGGAGGAGCCCATCCCAGGCATCGTTTACTTCGTGGACCCGACGAATGGAACGGCTTTAGAGGAGGGAGACACCATTACCCTCTTTGCGATGTCGGAAGAAACGGACGAAGGCGACGAAGAAGGGCCGGGCAACTCCGAAGGCAAGGGGCACGGCAAAGACAAGGACAAAGACGATTGACTGAGTCGCGGGTGTACGGCGGTCGCTACGAGATCCTGGAACGGATCGGCAGCGGCGGCATGGCCGAGGTGTACAGAGGACGTGACGAGCTGCTCGGGCGCGAAGTCGCGATCAAAGTCCTGAGCGAGCGGTACTCACGCGACCACTCGTTCGTCGAGCGATTCCGCCGCGAGGCACAGTCGGCCGCCAATCTGAACCACCCTCACATCGTTTCGCTGTACGACTATGGCTCAGAGGACGACCGCGCCTACTTCATCGTGATGGAGTACATCGACGGTCACTCGCTCGCCGACATCATCAGTAGGGAAGGCCCATTGATGCCCGAGAGGGCGGCCGAGATCACCGCCGAGGTCGCGGCAGCGCTGGAGCGCGCGCACACCGCCGGCATCGTCCACCGCGACATCAAGCCCGGCAACATCATGATCACCAGCACCGGCCAAGCGAAGGTCACAGATTTCGGCATCGCGCGTGCGCTCGCGACGGATGGCGAGCAAACCGTTACGCAGACCGGCATGGTCATAGGCACGGCGGCTTACTTATCGCCTGAACAGGCTCAAGGTCATCCGCTTGATGCGCGTTCGGACGTGTACTCCCTCGGCATCGTCCTCTACGAGATGCTGACCGGTCAGACGCCGTTCTCGGGCGATACCCCATTGGCCGTTGCTTATAAGCACGTGCGCGATGCCCCCGAGCCTCCCTCCGCCAAGAACCCTGATGTGCCGGGCGACCTCAACGCGATCGTCATGAAGGCGCTCGCTAAGAACCCCGAAAACCGCTATGGGTCGGCCGGCGAGATGCGCGACGACCTTCAGCGTTTCCTGGCCGGACAGAAAGTAGGCGCCACTCCCCTTCTGGGCGAAACCGCGGTGGTCCCGCGCGAGCGACACACCGAGATCTACCGTCACGAGGATTACGACGAGCCCGAGCAGAGCCGACGGGGACTCTGGTACACGCTCAGCGCCGTCCTCATACTGGCCGTGTTCGCATTGCTTGCGTGGTTGCTGTTCGACAACTTGATAGCGACCGGGGAGCTCGTCGAGGTGCCCCGCGTGAAGAATCTTGCAGAGAGCGAGGCGCGCGAGCTGCTTGAGGAAGCTGGTTTCGAAGTCACTGCCGAACGAGAGCCGAGCGCCAAACCCGACGACATCGTCTTCGATCAAGACCCACAGCCGGGCGATCTGGCCGAGGAGGGGTCGACCGTCACGATTTTTGTCTCCACCGGACCCGAGCCGGTGGAGGTCCCCGATGTGGTCGGGCTCAGCCTCGAAGAAGCCCGCACCGAGCTGCGCGAGGCCGGCCTCAAAGTCGACGTAGAGATGGTCTTCGATCCCGAGGTGCCCGAAGACGAGGTCATCCGCCAGTTCCCGAGCGCGGGACAGATCGTCGATGCGGGTTCGCGCGTGCAGCTAGAGGTCTCGTCCGGCCCGGAGACGGTGACGGTGCCAGACGTGGTCGGTATGTCGGAAGAGGAGGCGATCGCGGCACTGCAGGCCGCGGGGCTGTCCACCTCGGTGAATCGCGAGGTGAGCGACGAGGTGCCCGAGGGCTTCGTGATCAGTCAGGAGCCTGGGGCCGGCGAGGAAGCGGAACGCGGGGCGACGGTAAGCATCCTCGTTTCGGAGGGCCCGGGCGAACAAGAGATGCCAGATGTGTCGGGCATGGACGGCGACGAAGCGGAGGCGTTCCTCGAGCAGGACTATGGATTGAACGTCACACAGGAGAGGACGATCTGCCCCAACGCCGTTCCACCGGGGGTCGTCTGTGATCAAGAGCCTGAACCGGGAACACCGGTGTCCCCCGGCGACGACGCAGTCATCTACGTGCAGAGCGGGGATTCCAGCCTGCCACCGCGCTACGCGGGCTTTTCTTTACTCGCACTGCTCATCGCGTCATTAACGTGGGGTAGCGAGCTTCGGCGGCTTCGCGGCTTCACTCCCCGCTAGCGCCTAATTGACTTCAGGAAGTTCGCCAGCATCTGGGGACCGTCGCGCGTCAGAACGGACTCAGGATGAAATTGAACTCCCTCCACAGGAAGCTCACGGTGGCGTATCCCCATGACGGTTCCATCCGTGCTGCGCGCGGTTATCTCTAGATCCGGGCTGGGCAGGGTCTCGTCTAGCGCCAGGGAGTGATAGCGCGTCGCGGTAAAGGGGTTCACGACTTCTGTGAACACTCCTCGCCCATCGTGTTCGACGACCGAGGTCTTGCCGTGACGAGGGCCAACTGACGCTCGCTCCACGCGTCCCCCAAACGCGACCGCGATGCATTGGTGACCAAGGCATACACCCAGCACGGGAACGCGAGGAGCGAACCTCTTGATCGCCGCAACAGAGATACCGGCGTCCTCCGGCGCACCCGGCCCGGGCGAAACGACGAGAGCGTCCGGCTCGGTAGCTTCGGCCTCTTCGAGTGGAACATCATTGCGCAGCACGACGGGCGAGGCCCCAAGCGTGCCGAACGCTTGCGCGAGGTTGTAGACGAACGAGTCGTAGTTATCGATAACGAGCAGCTTCATATTGGGAATTCCCTTAGAAGTTCGCGGGCAGAAATCGCTCCGACAGGAGGACCATCGCCACCGCGGTGCCGACGGCGACCGCCGCCCAAATAAGAAACTCACCTATCCGAGCCCGCCACGGGCGCTTCACGGCACCAGCTCCGCGAAGACCACCAATCGCTCGGCCGCCGAGAATCTTGGATTGCACGTCGTCAGCACGATCTCCGCCTGGTTGGTTGGGATAGCAACGTCGCGAGATTCCGGAGACACGACCTCTTGATGGGTCACCTCATAAACGAAATTGCCCCACTTGGTCTCGGTGATGATCTCGTCGCCGCGGCGCAACTTCTGAAGATCCCAGAACGGCGCGCCGTAAGTCGTGCGGTGTCCGGAAACGATTACGCGCCCCTGCATTCCGGGCCACATCTCCTCGAAGTCGGTACACAGCGGACGCTCGAAATCCCCTCGACAGGCGGGGTAATGACCCGGACCGAGTTTTAACTCCTCCACACCGACCCCCTCTACGACCACCTTGCGCAGGTCGATCGCGGGAATTCTCAGCCGGAAGGCAGGTTCTCCAGGGCCCGGAAGCCTGAAGCCCTCCGGAGGGATCACTTGCGGCCCGCTCGGCTCCACGACTGCGACAGGCAGACGGTCGAATTCCTCGGCGAGGCGGTCCTGCGCCTGTCGCTCGCGGAGCCCTGTGCCCCACAGGGTCCAGCCGACGAAGAGAAGGACACCGACGCCTACCGACA
>DATADF010000083.1:0-2903 GCA_036258695.1 Actinomycetota bacterium | reverse complement strand
GCGCTCTCCGGGGCGACCGCCACCGAACGGCCGCCGGCTCCCGCTATCCCGGGGGGTCGAAGAGAACCGCTGCGCGGCATACGGCGCATCGTTGCCGACCGCATGACGTTTGCCCATCACGTCGTCCCTCCCGTCACTCATGTCGAGGAATGCGATGTCACGGAGCTCGATGCCCTTCGCACACGCCTAAACGAAGACGGAGGCGACGAGACAAAGATCACCTTCCTGCCCTTCATCATTCGCGCTGCAGTCTCGGCACTCAGGAAGCATCCCGCGATGAACGCGTCGCTTGATGACAACACGCGTGAGATCGTGTTCCACGATCGCTACCACATAGGCATCGCGGTCGATACGCCGGCCGGCTTAACGGTTCCGGTCCTGCGCAGCCCCGAGACCAAGGCGTTGCGCGAGATCGCCGCTGAGCTCGAGGACCTCGCGATGCGCGCTCGCACGGGAGCTCTTCGGACGGAAGATGTGGGAGGTGCGACCTTCACGATCACGAGCCCCGGGCCCTACGGCGGACTCATGGCTACTCCGATCGTTTTCCATCCTCAGGCATCGATCCTCGGCGTGCACCGCGCCGGTCAACGTGCGGTAGTTCGCGACGGTCAGATAGTCGCTCGTCTGATGATGAATCTGTCGGTCACTTTCGACCATCGCATACTCGACGGCATGACGGCCGCCAAGTTCTGTCTCGATGTGGTTCAGCAGCTTGAGAATCCGGCGCCTCTCGCGGAGGACACCGCGTCGTCCTAGGCGGGCGTCGCTATCCTGTTTCGCAACACCCCGAGCGACTCAACTTCAAGCTCGACCACATCGCCCGCGCTAAGGCGCCGGCCGAGATCCAACCCACAGCAGCCCCCCGGCGTTCCGGAGCCGTATACATCGCCCGGATAGACGTCCTCGGAGCGCGACACGTGAGCGATCATCTCGGCCCAGCTCCAGCGGGCATCGGACGAGCGGGCACGCCCCCATTGTTCACCGTTGACGCGGCAGATCATCTCGAGATCCGGTTGCGGTCCAACTTCGTCCGCGGTAACGATGCACGGCCCCAGCGCGGTCGCAAAATCCTTTCCTTTCGCGGGTCCCAACCAAGCCGTCATTTCTTCGGCTTGGATGTCGCGGGCCGAAAAGTCGTCGAGGATCGTGAAGCCAAAGATGAACCGGTCCGCATCCTCTTTAGTGATGTCGCGGCCCTTGGCGCCGACGATCATCCCGAGCTCCAATTCGAAGTCCAGATGCTGTGTATAGGGGGGCCACGGACATTCCTCGTCCGGGCCGATGATCGAGCGATGGTTGCCCTTGTAATACACCGGCGCCCGATGCCAGTAGTCGGGCACATTCGCGCCCCTGCGTTGCGCCCCCCGTTTGACGTGGTCCTCGAACGCGAGGAAGTCGCGTAGCGAGCTCAACCGGTCGAGGGGGCACACCCATTCGACGTCAGCTGGAATGTCGTGGCCGCCGGCCCGCACCGCCTCATCGACGCCCCGCCACAGCTCCGGACCCCCCTCGATGAGCGCAAGCGTTGACGTAAGAAAGCCGTCTGTCGATTCGGCTACTCCGACGTGTTTCGACCAGGCTGTCTGGAGGTCCTGAACAGGCTGGTCGCCTGCAGCAATCCCGAGCCGAACCTGTGACTGGCCCCGTGACCGATAACGAAAGATCTTCAAGAAGGGAGATGAGCGAATCCGGCGGCGACAGCCGCTAGTCGAGCAGGCCCATTCCGCGAGCCCACGAGGTCTCGTACTCAGTGATCACGACGTCGGTAGCTGCCGGCGATAGCTCGAGCGGACGTTCAGTCTCGACCATCACCGCGATCTCGTCGGTTCGCTCCTTAGTCTTCGAGGCCTCGATGGCCGCCGGCTGCGGGCCGTGATGGATTCCCTGTGGATGCAAGGTCATGTAACCGACGTCGATGCCGGCACGGCTGAAGTAATTGCCCGAGTGATAGAAGAGCACTTCGTCGGCGTCGATATTGGCGTGATAGAAGGGCACCTTCAGGACCTGCGGATCCTCCTCCAACGGGCGCGGGACGAACGAACAGATTACGAATCCCTCGTTGGCAAACGTGCAGTGCGCCGACGGCGGCATGTGGTAGCTCGGAGAGTAAACAGGCCTGTGGTCGAGGATGTTCAGCTTCACGGGACATAGATCGCCCTGCCACCCCACGACATCCAGTGGGTGCCAGGCGAACCACAGCGACGTGAACTCGTTGTCTCGCTTCACCCGAATCTCAAATGAACCGCTCTCATCGTGCGGGTCGGGATCGGGCACCACCAGCACACCGGGGTCGAATTGGGCATGTCGGCCCATGAGGCCCCGTTCGGGGATGTGGAATTCCCCGCGACCCTCGACTATGAAAAAGAAGCTCTCATCACCATCATTCGGAACCAGGCGATGCGTCGTGCCCTTCGGCACGATCAAGTAGTCGGCCTGCTTGTAAGTCAGTGGGCCGTAGTCCGTCTCGAGAGTCCCTTCGCCGCGATGGACGAAGTAACACACATCGCCATCCGCATCGCGAAGAAAGTAGGGCATCGCTTCGGAGCGTCGACTGACATAGAGGCGCACATCTTCGTTACCGGCCACCAGGAGCCAACCACCCGACGGATCCGTCATGTCGTCGGGTTTCAGCTCGTTCAGATTGAGCGCCCGGGGGCGCAACGGACCCTCGATGCGGGTCCACGCGGTCGGCGGATGAGTTCGATACAGGTGCGTGGCGCGCCCTGCGAAAGCTTCGCGCCCGTGCTCCTCCTCGTAGGTCCCCTCGGGTAATCCGACGTGGGCCTGCTTTGCAACCTTGCCCTTGGAAAACACAGCCTCCATTAGAGGTTTCCTCTCGCCGCCTGCTCGCGTTCGATGGCCTCGAACAAAGCCTTGAAGTTGCCGGCGCCGAAACCTCTGGA
>DATADF010000082.1:0-3725 GCA_036258695.1 Actinomycetota bacterium | reverse complement strand
GCAGAGCGAAGCTCCCGGCCGGCACTTCCTTACTTGCAAATGCGAACTGCTGTTTATTGTTGTCCGGATACCAGGCCCCACACTGCTTTCCGTCATCGAGCGCTTGGACAACGATTTGGGCGGGGGATGAGGTCGTGCCACCTACGTCGACCGAGATGGTCCCGCTGGTCGCCTCAGTCGAAGGTCCTTGACTTGCGATCGTCATCGACGCATCTCCGACCTGGGGCGTGCCCAGGACGGTATCTGCGGACGCGAGCGTCGCGTAAGCGGTGTTCGTGGCATCGACCAGATAACTGCAGAGGTGGTACTTGGAAGGATCGCTGAGCTGCGGATGGCTATCCGCGCGGATCTGGAAGGCCTTCGAGAACGGGCCCGCGGCGACGTTCTGTTGATGTGCCGGCACGACGGGGTTCGGAGGCGATTCGTATTTCCACGTCGCCGGGCAGGTGGTGCCTACCGGGAGGAGGGACGCCTTTAGCTGGTTGCAGTTTGCCGTTGGATCACAGCCGGGGGCACCCGGGGAGTTGCCCTTCATGGTGACGTCTTGTCCTATATGAGACGACCCCTGCGTATAGGTGGCGGTCACCGTCAAAGAGGCAGGATCAGCGGCCACTGCCGCCGTGGGCCCCGTCGCGAAGTAAGTGGAGATCAGCCCCGACACCACTGCCAGAACCACCAGATACCGCCGCCGACTCGCCATCTCGCGCCTGCCTCCCTATCGTCCCGGGGGCCCGATCGGGCACCCGACCGCCGGTAGCGCGCGATTGGTTCATTGCAGCAGGACGGAGGTGGACACGCCATAGGCAATGGAGGCAAACGCGTACAAGAGGACTTCGGGCGCTCTAGTCGAGAGCGTTGAGTTGTGGTCCTAACCGGACGCCTACCAAACCCGGCCTTCCGAACGGCCAAGCCATTACCAGGGAAACGGCACCCATCCGATGTCCGATCGCTCGGGTTTTCAACAATTACAATTTCTTCGTGAAGTATGTGCATCGCTCTTGCTTGACGACCTCGTCACCTTCTTCGTCCCGTGCGATCCAACGGTCCGCATACGGCCCATACGGCCACTCTTCGTAACCAAGCCCCTCGTAGAATTTCCTCGCCCTCTGATTCGTAGTCCCGACGCCGAAACCAAGGCACCTAAACCCCTTGGCTCGCGCCATCTCCTCGGCCGCCAAGACCAGTTGCTTGCCAATACCCTGCGAACGCAGC
This sequence comes from Actinomycetota bacterium, assembly GCA_036258695.1. Taxonomy (GTDB): domain Bacteria; phylum Actinomycetota; class CADDZG01; order CADDZG01; family WHSQ01; genus DATADF01. The sequence continues at coordinate 2,513 of DATADF010000082.1, read as the reverse complement.
TCCGGGGGCCAGACCGCAACTCCATTGAGCTCTGGACAATTTGCGACATGGTCACGAACTGACTGTTCGTGCGAACCATCCCACTGCAGATTGGCGTGAGCTACAGGACGGTTGCCCACCCAAACCGTTAGGTAGGTGCTGGCTCCAGAGGCTTGCTCATCAAGCATCTGGCGATGAAAGTTCATAGGACCCGTAGGGATCCACAGATCTAGAGCAGCCAGATCAGCCATCTCGGCCGGACGGATTTGCAGCGGACCCAAGGCTTGCGTCAAGGCAAATCCCTCCTACTGTTCAAGCGCCGTCGTTTCGCCGGTTTTCCTTGAACTCGAACTTCTCGTACAGGGCTGCGCGACGATTGTCAGGCTTAATCGGACGAGGGCCGCGCGTCCCTTCGGTCCTTGACCGGCCGGCTGTTCATACTTAGACTGTCTAAGTATGAAGCCCGACATGGTGCGCGGCCATCTCGACCTCCTCGTCCTTGCCGCCGTGGACCAGGGCGCCACGCACGGCTATGCGATAGCGGACCGCCTGCGGCTCCGCACGGAGGGGAACCTCGATCTCGCGGAGGGCAGCCTCTATCCCGCGCTCTACCGCCTCGAAGAGGGTGGGTTGCTGAAGAGTGACTGGACCGAGGCGAACGGCCGGCGCCGGCGCGTGTACGCGCTGACCCGCAAGGGCCGGACCGCTCTCACCTCGAAGGCGCGGGAATGGGAGTCGTTCAGCCGCGCGGTCAGTCGTGTCGTGACACAGGTGTCACCTCGATGAGCGACCCGATCACGTGCTACCTCGCCGATCTCGAGGCGCAGGGTGCGGCCGGCCGGACGGACACCGCCCGTCTGCGCGAGGAAGCTGAGGACCATCTCCGCGAGGCCGCGACGCGATACGTGGAGATGGGGCTTGCCCCGGATGAGGCCGCCGGGCGGGCGGTCGTCGACTTCGGGGATGCCGGTTCGATCCTGTCTGAGGTGCCGCATCGAAAGGGGAAGGACATGAAGCTGCGCTACCTGGCGGGGGGCTTGGCCATGATCTCCCTATCTGGGCTGTCTTTCGGTCACATCACGTCGTCCGGTGACGTCGTGAACAGCGCTCACGAGCCCATCGCCCTCGCGGGGTTTGCGGGGATGGTCCTCGCGGGAGCACTCCTGGCGCTGGCCGCATCCGCTGCCGCGAGCCTGATCTTGCTGCTCGTCGGCGGCGGGACGTACTGGGCGCTGTCGACGGATGCGACCGGGGACCTCGGGCTTTACGTGGTCAGCGCAGGGCACTTCGGGAGCCTCGCTGCCGCGGCTTTCGTTGCATGGGGGATCGCTCGCCTCCTGGGTGCCCGGGGCGCGACCGGGATCGGCCTGGTGGCCGGCGGGGTCACCAGCCTGTTGCTGAACGGCGCGCACGAGCCCCTGGGCGGGTTGGGCGACGGCCAGGCGAACTTGGGGATCGCCGCGATCGGGACCGGCTGGGCCCTGATCCTGGTTACGAACCTCGCGCCCCGGCTGGTGAACCGCATGCGCGGCTTCGTCGCTCGTTTCTTGTTGGGGCTGTCGCGGAAGCTGGAGCCTGTCTCGCAGCCCTGACACGTGAAGATCGCGGAGGCGATGACCGAGGCCGGCGGGAAGATCGCCTTCGGTCCTCCCAAGACGAAGCGGTCTCGTATGACGATTCCCCCGCCCGAGCGCGTGGTGAAGGAGTGAGTCGAGAAGGCCCGTCTCCAGGAACGCCCTAGACGCGCTGCTGGACGCTCGTGAGGCACCGCAGATCGCGGACTCATGGCGGACTCGCGCTGTCGCGTATCTCTGAGACCCCGTGGCCCCAACGGGATTCGAACCCGTGCTACCGCCTTGAAAGAGCGGATCAGTCGCTTTTCAGTGTCTCTCGACGTTCGTCGTTAAAGGGTGTTGTCCCAGCTAGACAGCCATTTTCGTTGTCTGGGGGTTCTCCCAGGTTCGCGTCGGTTTTCGTGTTCGCGTGTCCAGAACGTGTCCCGTGGCGTGGGGTCCGTCGACTTCGGCGGGACGCAGACCTCTAGTCATCGCCCGACTTGGCGAAGTAACTCGGTTAGCGTCTTGAACTGCGACCTTGGCAGGGGGGATAGGAACTCCTTCTCCGCCTGGAAAACCAGGGGTGCCACCTTGCCCAGCGTCGACCACCCCTTACGGGTCAACTCGATCCGCAGGACTCGCGCATCGCTCTCCTCACGCGTTCGCGTCAGGAGGCCGCCCTTCTCCATCCGATCGCACAACCAGGATGCTGAGGCAGGCGTGACGCCCAGCCCCGCGCTGATCTGGTGCAGTGCCAAGCTCCCTCCCGGTGTTGACGCAAGCTCCATCAACACGAAGAACTGTGGACGGGTGATCCCTGTGTGCGCAGTCGCCTCCTCGACCCGCTGAGAGATCCGTGCCGAAGCCCTGACCAACGAGGTGACGACTCGGCTCGCGTCGAGGTCTCGGCCAGCTCGCTCCATGAGCTCCGAGAATCGTCGGGGCCGCTCTCTCTCCGGGCCCATGGTCCTCCTATCT
>DATADF010000081.1:0-3175 GCA_036258695.1 Actinomycetota bacterium | reverse complement strand
TTGTTTGTTCGGGGACTAGTTAGACGTGATGCGGTTGAATCCTCAGTTCTTGGCTTAAACCGTCTGATCTCTTAATCCTTGGGTGCTACTCGCCTTGGGTAGCCACCCGGCCGCCCTCAAAAGCGGCGATTTCGATTATTTGGTTGCTACTCAGACTCCGTAGCCGCCCGCCCGCCCAAAACCGTCTGATTTCTAGTCGTGAACAAAGGTGGGGGTGCCGATGGGGTTCCGGTTGTAGAACCCGATCGTCACGTACATCGGAATCCGCACGCAGCCGTGGCTCGCCGGATAGGGAGGAACCGAGGTGGAGCCGTGGATTGCGAACCCGCCCACGAAGTAGGACGGGTACCAGAGCCTCCCCAGCCGACTCGTCCGCCAGCCGGGGATCTTGCGCTCGATCACGAAGTCTCCGCGCGGCGTATGCGAGCGGTAGGTCTGTCCGTCGATCGTGTAATAGCCCTCGTTGCCACTGGAGATCGGCAGCGTCTTAGTGACCTTGCCGTCCACTATCTCGAATAAGACTTGGCGCGAGATGTCGATCTCAACGAATCTGCCCGGTGCCCGCTTAGCGCGCACCGGCCGGCTCGAAAGCGCGATTGCGGTCATTTGCTCGGGAGGAACCACGGCGTCGCGCGCTAGGCCCTTCACCTTCTCGAACGCGTAGACACTTTGCGTCGTCGCGTCATCCCAGCCTCCGTCCACCTTTCCGGAGGGATACGAGTTGCGCCGCAACATCTTTTCCAGGAAGGCGACCTCCGGCCCACTCGATCCACTGCGCAGAGTCACGTCCCAACGAATGGGATGCACATTCTCGAGCGTCTTTACCGTGCGAAAACCAAATCCTTTCGATCGCAGACGATCGATGATGAGCGGCAGCGCGCGGCGATGACTCGTCCGCCAGGTGTCCAGAGTGACGATCGAGCCCCAGCGCGCAGCTCGAACAATGCGTGCCGCGACACGGTCGGCGAGGCCTCCTCCCGCGCGATAGGTCGAACCTACGGATCGATACCCGAGCGACCCGGCAACTCGCAACACGCGCTGGTCGCGTGCACCATCCGGGGGGCGAAGGAAGGGCCTCGGGTATGCGCCGACACCTTGAAGAGCGTGGGTCGCCCGTTCGATTGAAGCGGCCAACGAAGAATCGTCCAGCTGCGTGAAGCGCTCGGACCCGAAGCCGCGGTTTCCGAGCACATGACCGTCCCGCAGGACTCGCTCCGCTCGACGCGGATGGGACTGAACCCATTCGCCGGAGAAGAAGAAGGTGGCGTCCACTCCTTTGCTCTTCAAGGTGTCGAGTAGGTCGCGTAGCGGTTCGGCCTTCGTCTGACCTTCGAACGTGAGAAGCACCACAGGCTTGTGGGGACCAATCACCCACTCGCTCGGAGGGAGGACATCGGCAGTCGCGGTGCCGGGCAGCGAGAGCATCGCCGCGATCATCAGCAAGACAAGGGGTAACCGCAGCAGGCGTCCGATCATGGTTGCGGGAGTGTAGCGATCCTGCGCGGTCTGCGTCCCTGCAGGAAGGAATTGCACCCAGGCGAACCTTCATCGGTCATTTGGTGAACGTTAAGAGGAGCTCTCGATGAACCGCCGGATCTCGCGAGGTCTGACCCTGGCCTCCGCAGTGGGGCTCGTGGCGGCCACCCTTGTCGCGACACCGTCTCTGGCCGCGCCGTGTGCGACCTACAAGCCACAGGAGCCGATGTCCGACTCGGAGAATCGCGCCGAGGCACGCACGGCGAAGGTGGTCCCTGTGAGCGAGAAGTACACCGAGAGCAAGCCGCTCGTCATCGACTACGAGCATGGGCCGGCGTTTTGGTTCCTCCAGGACCCGCGCGATGCCGAGGGCCAGTGGGGCGCCGTTGAGGACACCAAGTGGTTCAACATCCAACTCGACACGAAAGCGCCAGACGTCGGCGTCTATATCCGCCAGCAGTGGGAGCCGAACTCGCCCGATGACATGGACCTCTTCCTCTACGACAAGAGCGGGGCTCAAATCGCCTCGTCGGGTGAGCTCAACCTGCTAGGCGATATCGCTCCGAACGCCGTGAGCTCTGGCGACGGGGGGCCCGGCTACGAGCAGGTGCTCGGTCTCTTCGGGACACGGTGCCAAGGCATCACGATCGAGAGCCGGGCATTCACGAGCCCGGGCCGGCCGATGCAACTCGTCATCTGGCTAGGCGAAATCCGCTAAGAAGTCCTTCGATCACTGTCGACGCGTTAGAACCACCATTACTGCGCCGACGATGCCGATGATCGGCACGAGCAACAACCACGGCGGACTGTCCGATGTCGGCTCGCTGCCCGGCGGTTCGAGTGGCGGAGCCGCACCCGCCTCGCTCTTCTCGGGTGACATGGTTGGCCCCGCGCCACCGGGTCGCGCGATCGGCCACACCTTGATCGCGTCCGGCGTCGAGTAATACAGCCCCTCCGGGCCCCACGCGAGCGCGACCGGTTCGGGTGTCTCCAGAACGATGTCGTCGCTAAGGGCCGTCCGGCGGTCGGCATCGAGCCGAACCCTATGGATCGCGCCCTGCGCGTAAGCACCGAAGAAAAGATCTCCGGCGAACTGCGAGCGCGCCGTCGTGGGATCGGCGAAAGCGATGCCGGTGGGCACGATGATGTCCGGATAGTCGAGCACAGGATCGTGATACGTCCCGGCAAGGTTCGAGGGCTGCTCCGGCGCAGGCCCGGAGGTGACCGGCCACCCGTAGTTGCCGCCCCGCTCGATCCTGTTCACCTCGTCGTGTGAACTGGGCCCGTTCTCGGTGACGAACGCGGCCCCTGAGATCGGATCGATCGCCATGCCGAAGGGGTTTCGAAGACCGATCGCATAGGCGGGCGACTGTCCGAAGGGATTGTCCTCGGGAACCCCGCCGTCACGCGTGTAGCGGTACACCTTGCCGCCGAGGGCTTGCGGATCCTGAGCGATCTCGGCCGAGTGTCGTTCCCCGTTGGACACGAGGAGCGTCCCGTCCTCCAAGAACGCCACGCCGCCGCCGTTGTGATAGCCGGATGCGGGAAGCCCCGAGACGATTACTTGTGGTTCGGAGCCGCTGAGCGGAACGCGGTACACGAGGTTTTCAGCTCCCGATTCGCTCGAAGCAAAAACGTAAACGGCCGCGTCGTCCTCCAGGTCTGGAGCGACCGCGATGCCTAGAAGCCCCTGCTCGCC
>DATADF010000080.1:0-5485 GCA_036258695.1 Actinomycetota bacterium | reverse complement strand
GGCGTCGCGATCGTCGATCGTTTCATCTTCGGGACCTTTGGGGGCCGCGTACGCGTATGGATTCTCGACGTCGCCGAGGTCCAGGCGTTCGAGGAGAGGGCTGACGCTCTTGGCGACCTTGGTCGACTGTTCAGAATGTTTCCCGACATCTCGGCGGTCGCAGTTGTCGGACGCGACCTGTCGTGCGTGATCGTCGAGCCCGAGGACACCGCGCCACAGATCCAGGTTCCCAGCGGGTCGCTCGTCCCCCGCCGCTACAAGCGAGCGATTGAGCCTGCCGTCCAAGCGCTGCCCGCGTTCCTCGAGGGGCTAATCCCGTACTGGGATCCGATGCCGGCCTTCCACCCGGATTCCGCTGTGCGAATCGAGATCAAAGAGATAGCCCGGGACGTCGTAGGGGTCGCGATCGAAACCCGACGACGAATCGGCGAGAGGGCACGCAAGGGAAACCCGAAGAAGGATGCCCTCATGACACTCGGCGAGAAGGAAACGAAGGCGATCGACGGGCTTGTGAAAGGCATTTTCGAGGGAAGCATCGATCCCGCAGAGGTCGAGAGTCGAATCGAAAGGCTGGCCGAGCCATGATCCGCCGGCTTCAGCTGCGCAACTGGCGCGCCTACGAGAACCTGGATCTCGAGCTTGGTCCGGGCGCTACCTTCGTCGTCGCCTCGAACGGCATCGGCAAGACCTCGCTCATCATGGGGGCAGGCTGGGGCCTGTATGGGGACGCCGCGAAGGTCGACGCGGCCAAGGAGATTCGCGGCGATGCGGAGTCCGCGACCGTAGCTATCGAGGCGCGACTTCCGACCGGCGTTGACATCGCCCTCACTCGCACCGTGAACCGCAAGGGCAAGGTAGCGCTGGAGGGGAAGCTTCCGGACCGAACGATCACGTCGCAGAGCGAGCTCGACGAGCTCCTCATCTCGGAGTTCGGCGCGGACCCGCATGTGCTCGCGCAGCTGACAATCATGATTCATGGCGGTGCCGTCGAGACGTTCCAGGGCGAGTTCGACCTCCAGGATCACCTTGCCGCGGTGTTCGGGGTAACGCCGCTCTTCGAAGCGGCACGAAATGCGAAGGCCGTCGCTGATCACGTCGCGAGCGACCTACGCAAAGTGAGGAACGTGCAGCGCACCGAGAAGCGCGGGAGAGACGAACTCGTCGCGGAGCTGGAGATCGTCATCGCGAAACTGGGCGAGACCAGCGAGGAGCGCGAGGCAAAGCTGGCGGCCATCGAGGAGACGTCCGAGTCGATCCGAGTGGGTGAGGAATGGGGGCGTTACCACGCCGGGATCGCAGACCGCGTCGAGCAATTGAGTCGGCTTGCGGAAGAAGCGACCGCGGTTCTGGGTCACGCCACGACGGCTGACGACCTCGTCGAGGCTCTGACCGAACGGGAAGTTGAACTCGCGACTGCGGTTGCAGGCGCCGAGCAGGAGGGGGCCGCGGCTCGCGGGAAATCCGAGCTGATCAGGAGCGCGATCTCGGATCTCGAGGGTGCGGACGCGATGTGTCCTACTTGTCTCCGTCCGTTGTCCGAGCACGACGCCAAGCAGGCAGAAGCTGAGCACGCGAAACACCTGAAGGAACTCGACGCGCAGGTCCTCGCCTCCGATCAACGTGCCGACGAGGGCCGGTCGACGCTGACGTCTCTGCGCGATCTCCTAGATCGAGCGCGTTCCATCCCGATGCCACTCGAGCCAGAGGGTCAAGTCGATGAGGGAGATCTCGACGCGGCCCGCATCAAGCTCGAATCGCAGAAGGAAGAGCTGCAACAGGTTGATAGAGCCCTCGCGCTGCTGTCGACGCAAGGCGCACAGCTGCGGAGCGCGCTCGAGACCGCGGATGAGGAGGACCAGCGCATCCGCGAGCTCGAGACGCTCTACCGGCAAGAAGGGATCGCCCTCGCGACCCACGAGGCGCTCGTCGCCGCCGGCAACTCCATCACCGAGCGCTACATCGAGCCCCTCGCGAAAGAGGTCGAGGGTCGCTGGAAGTCGATGTTCGGATCCGCCGGCCTGAACCTCTCGTCCGAAGGGCGCATTACGAGGTCCCTCGGTGGGCGCATGCTCGAGTTCGGCTCCCTATCCGGCGGCGAGAAGGTGTGGGCTCTGTTGCTCACGCGCTTGTTGATCCTCGGCGCATCAACGCGCGCTCCGTTCATCTGGCTCGACGAACCCCTCGAGCATCTCGACCCAAAACTCCGCAAGGTCGTCGCCGGGACGCTTGCCAAGGCGTCGTCGGGTGCGGGGTTGCGGCAGGTGATCGTCACAACTTATGAGGCCGAACTCGCACGGCGACTGATGGAAGACGTTCCCTCAGCCTCTCTACTGTACGTAACCTCAGGTTAAGGGAGATTTCTTCGGGCTAGGCGCTTTCGATTTCGCAGCTCCCTCGATCACTCACCAAACGATTCGTGTTCGGAGGTGAGCAAGTGATCGACGGGAACACACGGACAGCTGCGGAACCACTCGAGCTCCAGCTCGAGCGCTGGCGCGGGGACCTCACGGCCTACTGCTACCGGATGTTGGGCTCGACGTTCGAGGCCGAGGACGCGGTGCAAGAGAGTTTCATGAGAGCGTGGCGAAGCTTCGATTCCTTCGAGGGACGAGCCGAGCTGAGGACGTGGCTCTACCGGATCGCCACCAACGTGTGCTTGAGCGCCCTGCGGAGCATGGGTCGCCGAGCGCGCCCGATGGATCTCGGATCGGCCGGAACGGCGGCTTCGCCCCCGGACCAGCGCCTCCAGGAGGCGATGTGGATAGAGCCGATTCCGGATTCCCATCTCGTACCTCTCGGGGCGAATCCCGCAGAGATCGCCGAGATACGCGAGTCGGTCCGGCTGGCGTTCGTAGCGGCGCTCCAACATCTCGCGCCCAAGCAACGAGCCGTGCTGATCCTTCGCGAAGTTCTCAAATGGAAAGCGAGCGAGGTTGCGGATCTCCTATCTACGACCGTCGCCGCCGTGAACGGCGCTCTACAGCGTGCACGCGCGACTCTGGCCAATGCGGAAGTCGAAGTGAGGGGACCGCGCGAGCCGCTTGACGTTCGTACGGAGTTCCTCCTTGCTCTCTACATCGACGCGTTCGAGCGCTACGACATGGAAGCTCTCACGTGTCTGCTGCACCAAGACGCGACATGGACGATGCCCCATTCGAGCTGTGGCTCAACACGGACGCGGACATCTGGAGATGGTGTCTTGGCCGTGGGATCCGATATCGGGCTTCCCGGCGCGTGCCGATGGGCTCCAACGCCTCGCGGGCCTTCGCCCCGTGCAAAGCCGCCTCCGATGTCGGCGTCGACGCTTGGTCTCTGCAGGTGCTCGAGATGTCTGGCGGCAAGATCACCGGCGGACCCGCAGCCGGGCTTCGCGACCTCGCGGAAGGGATTGAGGATATGACCACGGTCCTTGGGATCTGGGCACATCCGGATGACGAGGTGTTCACCTCGGGTGGGTTCATGGCAGACGCGGTGCGTCGGGGTGAGCGGGTCGTGTGCCTGCATCTGACACGCGGCGAAGCCGGCCTTTACCACCGGCAGGTTTGGCCGGGTCACGAACTGGCGTCCGTTCGCTCCGCCGAGCTCGCCGCATCTCTGGGACGTCTCGGCATCTCGGAGCAGCGGTTCCTTGACCTTCCAGATGGTGGCCTGTTCCTGGTGCCGTGGGAGGAGATCGTCGCGCAACTGCACGATGAGCTCGTCGAGATTCACCCAGATGTGATCGTCACGTTCGGAAGCGATGGCTTCACGGGTCATTCCGATCACAAGGTGTTGTCGGGCTGGGTGTCGTCAGCGGTGAGGTTGTGGGACTGTTCCCGAGTGCGCGTGCTACACCCGCTCGTTCCGCACTCCTGGAACGACACGGTCGTTCACCGGCTCAACGAGTTCGACTTCTTTTGGCCGGGGCAAGTGCAATTCTCCGACCGCAACGACCTCACCGTCCGCCTGGACGATGAACTCTTGGAAGCGAAGATCGACGCGCTAAAGGCGCACGCAAGCCAGATGGAGCCGTTGTTCGAAGCCTACGGCGAAGACTTCTTTCGATCGATCTTCTCGACGGAGGTCTTTCGTCCTGGGGTGCGCCCGGGGTTCCGCTCGAGAATGATGCTGGATCTCAAGCAGGCGTAGATCAACGCGCCAGCAATCATCCAGGGGCTTCCCTATTCGGGCTCAGCGCGCGCAGTAGCGATCTGTGGTCGGCGACTGGCCCGAGGTGTGTCAGCTTGCCTGGGTTAAGGATCGAGCTGATGCTCGTGATCTGACCACCGGCGATATCGAGCGCCCACACGGCGATGAGCCGCTGCTGTCCGTCGAGAATGAGCGCCCCCGGACCGCCGTTGACCTCGGCGGGACGCAACGACACGCCCGGAAGGCGAGTGACTAGGCGGATCCCTCTCATCAGAGTGCGCGCGACGCGGTTGCGCCCGCGCAGCGGCCTCGATCCGATCGCCGGAACCTTTCCGCCGCCGTCGCCGGTCAGCTCCACGTCGTGCGCAAGCAGCGCCTCGAGCCCTGCGAGATCGCCGTGCTCTACGGCCGCAAAGAATTGTCGTCCCAGTTCGTCCTGCTGCTCGCGCGTCGTTTGGAAGCGAGGCCGGCGCCGTTGGACGTGGCGTCTGGCGCGGGTGGCGAGCTGGCGCACGTTTTCCTCGCTCTTGCCGACGATCGCCGTGATCTCCGAATACCCGTAGTCGAACACATCGTGCAGCAACAGCACCGCTCGCTGCTCGGGCGAGAGGCTCTCCAGCAGCACCAGCATGGCCATCGACAGCGAATCGGCTGTCTCAGCGTGGCCAGCCGGATCATCGTGGCCGTCGGTGATGATGGGCTCTGGCAGCCACTCGCCGACATAGCGCTCGCGGCGGGCGCGCGCGGAGCGCAGCTCATTGATCGCCAGCCGCGTGGTCACGGTGGCGACGAACGCGCGCGGCGATTCGATCTGCTGTTCCGCATCAAGCGCTTGATGAACCCGCAGCAGCGCTTCCTGCACCACGTCCTCGGCCTCGGAAACGCTGCCGAGCATCCGGTAGGCGATCGCGAAGGAGGCCGGCCGCAGCTCGTCAAGCAGTCGCTCGCGATCGGTCATGCCGCTGCGAACCCCTGCCGCCAGCTCGGGTGCGCCGGGCGCCACGCGAGCTCGCGCTTTGCTTTGGCATTGGAGGCACCGCGAAGCTCAGTCATCATCAACTCCTCCATCGAGGATTATCTGCACTCCATAAAAGGCGTTGGAGCCCTTGCTCTTTATCTTCACTTAGTGAGGCAAGACAGAGCGCCGATCTGTGACACCACTTCGAATTTTCCACTCGGCGTCACAGAAAGAAGCGTCACCTTGTCTCAAACATAGACCGAACCGTCGTCTCGTTAAAGAGACTCTCGAGTTAGGAGGCGCTCGTGAACCTCACTCTGAACCTCAGTCTGTGGATTGTTGCCGCGCTGCTGGCCGTCGTCTTCCTGGTCAGCAGCGCCAAGCTGTTCGTGCCCAAGG
>DATADF010000079.1:0-3618 GCA_036258695.1 Actinomycetota bacterium | reverse complement strand
AACCGCACGGATCAGACTTCGCCGAGCGGAAAGACGAGTGTGCTGGAGGCTCACCTGGGAAAACATCAGCACGCCTCAGGCGGCTCACATCCACAAGGGCAAGAAGGATGAGAACGGGGACGTCGTCGTGAATCTGTTCTTAACCCCACAAGAGGGAAGCGAGGCCAGCGGCTGCGAGGAGGGCGTCTCCCGCCGGCTAATCCGCAGGATCAAGAACAGGCCGCGCAACTTCTACGTCAACGTCCACACCGAGGACTTCCCGGCGGGCGCGATCCGGGGGCAGCTCCACCGCTAGCTTGATCGATCCGGCGTCCGGACTTCGCGGGCGCCGGTATCACGAAAACCATTCCTCCAGAGGAGGGCTAGAGCCCAGCGACGACAGATCACCCCGATCACGAATCGCGGTGGCGGCCGACACCATGGCATTGACCGCCGCCCACGTCAGACGGCCCCCGACACTGACCCGCTGTGCCCCCGCCGCCACGATCTCCTGCACGGACAGGCCCGCAGTCGCCAGGACATTCACGGGTTTGGTGACGGCACCGCACACCGCGCGGATCTCATCCAGCGTGAGCAGCCGCGGTGCATACAGAACATCTGCTCCTGCAGCTTCGTAGGCCTGGAGGCGCACGATCGTGTCGTCGAGATCGGGGTTACCCCGGACGTAGTTCTCCGCACGCGCTGTGAGCGTGAAAGGGAAATCCAGCCGTCGTGCCGCTTCGACGGCCGCGGCAATCCTGTCCACGGCATGTGGCAGCTCGTAGATCCCGTCTCTGGGGTCGTAGTCCTCGATCGAGCCCCCCACCGCACCGCTCTCAGCAATGCGGCTTATCGCCAGGGCAGTGGAGTCGGGGTCGGGCCCATAGCCATTCTCGAGATCGACCGAGACGGGAAGATCGCTCGCTTGGTCGAGGCTACGCGCGTGCTCGACGACTTCATCGAGCGTCACCTCGCCGTCAAGTCGGCCAAGCGTGAACGCGAAGCCGGAACTCGTGGTCGCGAGTGCTTTGAAGCCGTGCAGCGAGGACGCGCGCGGACCCCGCATCCCATGGATTCGGGATCACGAAGGGCTCCCCCTCGTGAAGCTCCCGGAATGCAGCCGCTTTCTGATGCTGGTTGAGAGCGGTCAAGTGGACCAGAGGGGAGTTGAACCCCTGACCTCACCCGTGCGAGGGGTGCGCTCTACCAACTGAGCTACTGGCCCGGCGCGCTCAAGGATAGAGGTTGCGGAACTACGAGCGGTAATGACCTGACCCGCTGTCGGGCGCATTGTCCTCCGCTAGGGCACTGGTGGCGTCCCCCGGCACCCCATCGAGCGCAGTGTGCAGCCGCCAGGTGAACTCGCTCGGAAAATTCGGCACGTCCGCAGGTCGTATGCGGATGACGAGGGTGTCGCCTTGGACCTCGAAATCACCGGGCAGTGTGCCGTCGAACGTGCCGGAGCCGAAGTCGGTTGCGGGAGAAACCAGCGACACATTCGGTCCGATATCGAGGCTGAACGACAAGGTCCAGGTCTGATTCCTTCCCTCGAAGAGCCTCCATCCCAAGTCGATGCCTTCGTCTTTCAACTTGTTCGGAATGGGGGCGCCGAGCCTGGCCTCGAATACCAGCTCCTCCCCCTCGTCACGGACTTCGGCGCTCAGAATGTCGGCGAGGGCGGTCTCGGTCGGAGCTCCCTCACCGGACGCGACCACCACGTCGCCGGCGGGGTCTTCGAAGGTTCGGACCGGCTCGGATCCTCCGGTGCTAAGGAAGTAAACGAGCAGGGCGACCGTGGCGACCACGATCACGATGACGCCCAGGACCTGCTGCCGCTTCATCAGCCCAATTCCTCTTGACGCTGCTCGAGCGCCGCCCGCAAGGAGCTCTGGATGGTGGAGGTGGTGAAATCCCCTCGGGTGCGCTCGATTATCGAGCGTGCGATATCGGTGAGGCGGCGTAGGCCGTATGTGATCCCGTCCGGATAGTCCATCGAGACGAGAACGTAGTACATGTCGTCCATTGCCCCTAGCAGTTTCTCGCAACGTTCCAATTCACCGTGTCGCATCAGGTCGAGGATGTGCCGACGCAACTCCCCGATCGACTCGGCCATCCCTTTTAAGTAAGCCTGGGCCGAAACCTCGAGGTCGTCGACCGACGGAAGCTCCTCGTCGTGCACCAGAGCGGAGGTGATGCGCGCCTCAGCGAACTCTTTTTCAGCATCGTGAACGAACCCCGCATAGAGCATGTCCGGGTGGCGCTCGAGGGCCGCGCGCGCACGGTTCAGCTCCGCCTCCGCCTCATCGAGTAGTTGCGCGACCGCTTCGGATTCGTGCCGATGCAGCGCGCGAATGGCATTGCCACACGCGCGAATGGCGCTGCGGCTGCTGGATAGAGCCGACTCACGAGCTGTCAGCTTCGTATCGAGTTCGGCGCGCAACGTGTCGGTGATGGGACCGAAATCCATTGCGGCAACCCTACCCAAGCGGGTTTAGAAGATTGCCTCCCTGTGGCGGGTAGTCCTTACGGCGCGCGCAGGTACCTTCACGACCCGATCCTGCCTGCGCCTTTTGGCCTCCAGGAGAAACACCACGTAACCAATGAGCGCCAGATCGGTCAGGAGCTGGATCTCCCAGATGCCCTCGCCGCCGTAGAGGGCGGCTAGTAACGTGATGGCGACCGCGCCGAGAAGGAATTGCAATACCCGAATGCGACGGGCCTGTGTGCGTCGAAATGAACGTCGGCCGTAACGGGAGCCGGCGGCCGGCACGAGGACCCACCGCCCGGCAGACGAGTGTGGCGCGATCAAATCCATGCGGCGTTTGAAACTTTGAACGGCTGAAAGAGGAGTCGCCCGTCGCGCCCGCATCGTCGCGGGCCCGAGAATCGCTATCCAGGCCAAAGCCAATACAACCAAAATCACTACCGTCAACAGGCGCCCTTCCCCAAGCTCCCTAGACGTCGGCCCACGCTAACCCGCGGCGCGGGGCATCTCAAGGATTTGCGCGAAGGGCCAGGTCAGGTGTCTGTATAGGCTCGGCCGCACTTCGCGACCTCATGGCGCGCCGCTTGGATTCGACAGGGGGGACAGTGGCCTTACCGAAGATCTCGGCCTCAAACGCAAGCGCTACCGAAGTCCGGTGTGACGCGCTGCTTGTCCCCGCGCTCCAAGTCGGCAAGAAGTTCGAGCTTCCTAAAGTCGCGCAAGAGATAGACGCGGCACTCGATGGACGTATCCGAGAGCACCTCGACGCTACGGGCTTCACCGCGAAGCCCGGTTCGGTGGCCATGGTGGCCTCAGGGGAGAAGCTTGCCGCTCGCAGCGTGGCCGTCGCGGGCATCGGTTCCAGATCCGAGCTCAGCACCTGGACCTTGCGACGAGTGGGCGGAGGCGTAGCCCGGCGGCTTTCCTCGAGTAGCACGATCGCCAGTCTGTTGCATTGCGAGCTGCAGGACGGAGAAGGCATCGCGGCCTCGATAGAGGGTTTGGCTCTCGGCAATTACCGGACTACAAACTTCAAGACGAAGCCCGCGTCCACCTCGACCGAGAGCATCGTTGTGCTGGATGCAAGCCGTGACGATGTGGCGCGTGGGCAAGCAATCGTTCAGGCCGTCGCTCTAGCGCGCGATCTCACGAAC
>DATADF010000078.1:0-2645 GCA_036258695.1 Actinomycetota bacterium | reverse complement strand
ACCGCGTTCGAGACGGGCCACGGTGCCCCGGTTGAGGAGATGCAGGCATTCAACGACCGCGTCCTCGAATGGCTCGCCGGCCTCCCGCGCAGCGCGACGGAATGGGCTGCGGCTACTCCCGTGAAAGCGTCCTAAGCCCCTAAAACTGCGTGGTGCGGCGCTCTTAGGTAACGATGTACCCAAGAAAACTTTTGTAATCCGCGACCACGTAAGGCGACATCGGAGCCCGGCGGACGCGGAACGCTCTGAGGGCCATCCGCACGATCGCGGAGGACATAGGCGGATGGCCCGAAGGAGTAGGCCGCGCCGTTTAGGCGCCTGTAGCTACTTCTATTCGACGGTGACCGAGCCGCACATGCCGATGCAGGTCGTTCCGACGAGGACGGCATGGCTCGTCGTAGTGCAGTAATAGCTGTAGACGCCCGGCTTCTTGAACTTGCGCTTCGCGCTCGCACCTGCCGGCAGGTCGAGATTGTCGTCCCACGGTCCGTCGTATGCAGTCACGGTGTGCGGAGCTGCGCCCTCGTTCTTCCACGTGACGACCGTGCCCGGAGCCACGCTCACGTCGGGGGGGTCCCAAGCCCACAGCGGACCAACCGGGCCACCGGTCGGCCGCACGACCGTTCCTTGCGCGTGGGCCGTCGCCAGTGCACCGATCCAGAGGGCGCCGATAACCGCGGCGACGAGGAGTGATTTCTTCATGGCCCTACAAAGAAATGTACCTCGCAGTGACTTTCGGCCGAGACCTACTCATCTCTACGAGGTACGGCGTCATCATAATCCGCCCGCACAACTTTGCAAGAGGGTCGGCAAAAATCTTTTCGCGCGACCGCTTGCCTAGAGATAGCTACGCAAAGCCCACAATTCGGGAAAGAACTTCTTCTCCAGCGTCGTGCGCAGGTACGACGCGCCGGTCGACCCACCGGTGCCCGTCTTGGATCCGATCTGTCGCTCGACCATCAGCACGTGGCGCTGCCTCCATAAGGCGAACAGCTCGTCATGGTCCAGCAAAGCCTCGGAGAGGTAGAACTCCTCCGCATAGGACCGTCGGTCGCGCGCCATGGTTAAAAGCGATTCGCGACGCTTGTGTTCGTCATCCGCGGGCATCGGCAGCCCGGAGCTCTCGAGGTACGCGCAGAAGGCATCCCAAAGCGTCGGCTCCTCCAGTCGACGCGTAAGCCGCGCTCGATCCTCAGCCGACATCTCAAGCAACTCTAGGTAACGCGGCTCCTTTAATCCGGACAGAAACTCGATCTCGCGAAACTGCACGGATTGGAAGCCGCTTGCAGGCGCGAGGTGCGTGCGAAACTCCAGGAAGTCCTGAGGTGACATGCTCTCGAGCACCTGGACTTGTTCGATCAGGACGTTCTCGATCACGTGGACCCGATGGAGGAGATGCCGAGCGCGCTCGGATTCCTTCGCGAAAGTGAGCTCCCTTATCGTCTCCAGTTCAAAGACGAGCTCCTTGAACCACAGCTCGTACGTCTGGTGTACGACGATGAAGAGCAGCTCATCGTGAGCGGGCGGATCGGACAGGAGACCCTGGGCGCTGAGAACTTGATCGAGCCCGAGGTAGCTGGAGTAAGAGAGCCTGCGGTCTTCCTGGCCGAACCTCGGGGGGCGACGCTCGGTCGGGATTAGTTGCCCTTCCTCTTGCCGGGCTCGTCCGGCTCCTGCGGGGCCTCGACCTCGTCCTCGGCCACGGGCGTCGGGTCCGGAGCCGACGCGTAGAGAGGCTTCAGGCCCCCGAAGTTGAGCGACACGATAGGGGTCCCCACGTCCACGAGGTCGTAGAGCTGCTCGACGTCCCACATGTGCATCCGGACGCACCCATGCGAGGCGTTGTAACCAATCGAGTAGTCGGCGGAGGTGCCGTGGAAACGAATCGCGGGAGCCGACCAATTGAGAGCGCGGGTGCCCAGCGGATTGCCCGGGCCCGGCGGTATCGATGCCGGCATGCTGGCGCCCCACCCGTCGGGATCGGGATTGACCCAAGTTGGCATGTAGCGCTTCTCGGTGATTTCGTAGAGACCCGTTGGAGTTGGGTACTCGGGCTGCCCCGTGGCAACCGGCCACGAATGGACGATCTTGCCGTCCTCGTATAGGTACAGCTTGTTCGCGCCGATGTGAAGCAGCAGCACTTTGTCGAACGCTTCCTCCGTAACTTCCGGCTTTACCGTCTTTACCGTCAGGTTCACGGTCGACTCGCCGTCTTCGAGAGCATCGAGTAAGGCCCTCCGGCTCTTTCCCTCGATCAGGCGCCGCCCCGGGCGCGCCTCTTTGATGTCGACCCACCCGGTGGAGTAGTCGATGCGAGCGTCGCGAGCGGCTCGGTCGAGACCGGCTGCGACACCGCGCACGAAGCCCCGCAGCTCGCCGCGCGGGTATCTGTATTCCACTGTTCCGGCGAAATCCAACGGCTTCTTAAAAAGACTCATCCGCACCCGCTGCAGGAAGGAGGTATCGGCGCTCGCCTGCAACGCCTCCGCGACCAGGTCTTGCGCGTTGGTCTTTACACCGAGCTCCTCGGGCGTCACGGTCCAACGCCGGCCGGCCCAGCGAAGCTTGAGCTCGCGATTGAGATCCGGCGCGATCTCGGCCAGGACTTTGGCGACCGCTTGGTCCGCGGTAAGCCCCCCAACGGC
>DATADF010000077.1:0-11287 GCA_036258695.1 Actinomycetota bacterium | reverse complement strand
GTAGACCGCCTCCAAGAGATTCGTCTTGCCTTGCGCGTTCCGGCCCAGGACGAGATTTATCCCCGGCCCAAGCTCGACGGTCTCGTCCGTGTAGTTGCGAAAGTCCTTTAGAACGAGACGCGCGACATGCACGACTGACTTACGAGAGTCGCACCGGCATCAGGAGATAGGTAAAGGACTCATCCCCCGAGCCGCGCAAGATCGCGGGCTTCAACCCATCGGAGGCCTCGAGGACAAGAGCCTCGTCCTGGATGGCCGACGCCCCGTCGCTCAGGAACTGCGGATTGAAGGCGATGACGAGGGGCTCGCCCTCATATGCCGCGTCCACAACTTCCTGCCCCTCACCGACGTCCGGAGTATGGGCCGAGACCTCGAGCTCCTTTTCAAGGCGAAGCTTGACTGGCAGGTTGTTCTGAGCCAGCAAGCCCACGCGGCGCACAACCTCAAGCAGTGCCTCACGGTCCACCGTAAGCCTGTTCTTGTACCCCTCGGGGAGCAGTTGGCGATAGTTCGGGAACTCGCCTTCGATGAAGCGTGAGGCGATGACCGACTCGACGGCACTGCCGTCGCCTTCTTCCGGCAAGGTGATCGCAAACGCCACGAGGTTCTCGCCGACCGAGGCCTTCACGCGGCCGCGCTCCAACGCCCGCGCCAACTCGAGTAGAACGCGTGCCGGAAGGACAACCTTGCGATCGGCGCCGCCCCCGTCGACATCCAGCGTCCGCACGGCCAATCGATACGAGTCCGTCGCCGCGAGCGTCAACTTTCCGCTCGATAACTCCCACAGAACCCCGGTCAGGATCTGGCGACTTTCATCGCCGCTCGCGCTCCGGGCGACCTGCGACAGAGCAACGCTCAGGGCGGCTCCGTCCAGCTCGATCGAAACGGCATCCGAGCCCTCGGTTCCCTCCACGGGCAGGGCCGGGTAGTCATCCGTGGCCAAGGCTTTCACGCGGAATTGACCCCGCCCTGAGGAGATCTCGATCTCGCCGTCGCCCCCGGCCAGGGTTACCTGACCTGCACCCAAGTTGCGAACCATTTCGCCGAACAGCCGGCCCGGCACGATCATGCGACCGGGCTCGTCGACCGCCGCGGTCAAACTCGTCTGCATGGTCAGCTCGAGATCGGTGGCCCCGATATCCACGCGACCTGCGTCGTCGGCCTGAATCCGGAGACCGGAGAGCACCGGAAGGGTCGCTCTGTTCGAGATGGCCCGCGACGCGAACTGGACGGCTTCCAGAAGTGCATCACGCTCACAGCGAAACTTCATCGAGGTCTCCATTTCTCTCTCGTAGCTGCTCTCACCGTAAAACAGGGGTCTGACATAAACAGGGGTAGATCTTCTAAATCTCTAAAAATCTTTATTCGTGGAACTAGTAGGGGCTGTTGGTGTTGTGGATCAACCGAGTCGTACCTGCTAGATGAGGAGATTGCGGCGCGCCGATCCTGTGCACGACAAATCGAACACCACTAGCAACTCCCGAGCTATTCGCGAGAGCCTGGTGTTTGTGCACGAAGCCACCACGCGGTAGCCACGCGTTATCCACGGGCGGCCTGCTTCACACGCGTCGTGAGCTCTTGGACCTGCTCGTAGGAGGACTGTCGTTCTGCGAGTTGGTCCCGGATCTTCGCGGTTGCGTGAATGACGGTTGAGTGATCGCGGCCCCCGAACCGTTCACCGATCTTGGGCAGTGAGAGATCCGTTAGCTCGCGGCACAGATACATGGCGACCTGACGGGCATTGACCAAGGGACGTGACCTGCTCGAGGAACAGATCTCGTCAGGAGTCACCCCGAAGTACTCCGCCGCGACGGAGATGATGAGGTCGGCGGTGACGCGACCCTGGCTCGCGTCGGGAAGAAGTGACTGCAGAACGTCCTGTGCGAGCTCGGCAGTGCACTCCGAACGGGTGAGTGATGCGTAGGCGGCTACCCGGATAAGCGCGCCCTCTAGCTCTCGGATGTTCGTTTGGATCCGGCTCGCTATGTAGTCCATCGCAGGGCCGGGGACGGGCAGACCCTCCACTTCCGCCTTGCGCTTGAGAATCGCCAGGCGGGTTTCGAGGTCCGGCGGCTGGATGTCCGTGATCAGGCCCCATTCAATTCTGGTCCGTAACCTCTCCTCGAGCGTCTCGATTTTCTTCGGTGGCCGATCGGAGGACATCACGATCTGGCTATTCGGATAAAGCGTGTTGAACGTGTGGAAGAACTCCTCCTGCGTGCGCTCCTTGCCCTCGAGGAACTGAATGTCGTCGATCAACAGGACATCGGCGCGGCGATACCTCTGATGGAACGTCTGGATCGTCCGGCGTTGCACGGCGGCGATGAAATCGTTCATGAACTGCTCGCTCGAGACATAGCGAATGCTGAGGTGGGGATGGAACTGCCGCACGTAGTGACCCACCGCGTGTAGCAAGTGGGTCTTCCCCAAGCCGGCGCCCCCGTAGATGAACAGCGGATTGAAGCCCTGCGCCGGCGCCTCGGCGACGGCTTGCGCGGCAGCATGGGCGAAGCGATTGGACGATCCGATAACGAATGAGTCGAAGGTGTACTTGCTGTTGAAAGGCGGGCCCTCCTCGGGGGCCGGCTCGGGTAACGGCTCCTGGCCTGCAAAGACGCGCATGATCTCGTCGTCATCAGGCGGCTGCGCCACTTCATCGATCGAAATGACGAGCTCGAGCGGCCGATCCGCTGCCCGCGCGATCGCTTGATGAAGCAGATCCAAGTAGCGGGCCTCGATCCATTCTTTGACGAACGGGTTCGGGACCGACAGCCGGAGAGTCGTTCCCTCCAGAGCGCTAGGTCGGGCGTGACCAAAAGCTAGGGAGTAACTACCGTCGCCCAGCTGCGATCTGAGGTACGTGGAGGCCCGCTCCCATAGGTCGGCCAGCGCGTGCTGGGTATTGGGCTGCGTCTCCGGGATCGGTCCTTGGTGCTCGGTCCCGACCGTGCCCGATTGCTCGAACGAAGTGTGCAAGACAGCTCCCCCTATCCGGACCGACGATTTCCACAACCAGCTCGTGCAGGCCCGGCACGAGGAGACCTAGGGAAGCCTCAGTAATCCCCCCCGCCCGGGCGGTCTTTTGCGGGCTGAGCAGGTCTTTTGGGAGAGTCCACAGGTTTGTCCACAGCTGTGGAACCTTCCCTTGAGGCCGCTCGGAACCGGGGAAGTGCCGCGCATCCCGAGACGGCATCGTCCCGGGACTTGAGACCGAAAAGCATCCTAGGGGTGTCGCGCGACCGACCGTCAAGAAGGAAATCCACAGGTCGGCAAACTTTCTTGCGCGCCACCTATGACTAGGGAGAATCGCTCGTTCGCTATACTCCCCGCGCACACGATTCGCCCCGTCGATTTCGCGATGTTGATTGCGGGTCGACAGCCGGGGCCTCCGAAAGGTACGTGAGACCGTGACCAAGCGAACTTTCCAGCCCAACACGCGCCGTCGGAAGCGCAAGCACGGCTTTCGCGCGCGCATGAAGAGCCGCGCGGGACGCCTGATCCTCAAGCGCCGCAGGACTAAAGGGCGGGAGAGGCTCTCTGCCTGATTGATGCGGTGACTCCCTCCATGATCAGCAACTCCCGCGACGTCACGCGGGTCTACGAGCTCGGCCGGCGCGCTCGGAAAGACGGAGTGGTTGCGATCGCGGCTAGCCGCCCCGAGGGAGGAGAGGCTCGAGCCGCACTTGCGGTTCCCGCCCGCGTCGGCAGTGCCCCGGTACGCAATCGCATCCGCCGGAGGTTGCGCGCCGTGCTGCGGGAATGGGATCTGCCGGCTGGATTCGATGTTGTGCTGCAAGCCGACTCGTCCGTCGCGGAAGCCGATTACCAGGAACTGGTAAACAATGTAAAAGCGGCTGTCACCAGCGCAGTAGAGGCCCAGTGAGCCCCGCTGCCCGCGTGCTCACCGCATTGATCGAGCTCTACCGGCGGCTCGTGTCCCCGTTGCTCGGCCAACGCTGTCGTTTCTATCCGTCCTGTTCCGCCTATGCCCTCGAAGCAGTGCGGGTGCATGGAGCCTGGCGCGGGTTGAGCTTGGCCGTGCGCCGAATTGCCCGTTGCCATCCATGGCACCCCGGCGGTATCGACCGCGTGCCGACGAAGAAAGCCGCCTAGATGGGTTTCTTCGAGCTATTTGCCGGCGCGCTCGCCGCGTTCTACGCCGTCATCCCGAGTTTCGGGCTCGGGATCATCCTCCTCACGTTCTCGGTCCGGCTACTACTTCTGCCGCTCACGATCAAGCAGACCCGCTCGATGCGTGAGATGCAGGCCATCCAGCCCGAGGTCAAGCGGATCCAAGCCAAGTACAAGGGCAACCGCCAGAAGATGAACGAGGAAATGATGGCGCTCTACAAGGAGCACGGCGTGAACCCACTCGGCGGCTGCCTGCCGCTGCTCCTGCAGCTCCCTTTCTTCATCGCCATCTTTCAGGTGGTCAGGACGCCCCTCAAATACCTGGGCTTCAGCGTCCCGGAGGGCGTGGACAAGAACGCCGTGGTGGCCCCGACCCAGTACGTGGTCAATCAGGCCTCGGGGATCATGGAGTCCCTGCAGAACTCGAGCTTCGCCGACGCACTTCGCAACCACGCCCTTCAAGTGAACGAGTTCCTCGGACTGCGCCTCGACTGCAGTGCGCAGAACGCGCTTCAGCGGCAGGACCCCTTCGAGCTGGGGGCGGCTTGCGGCAGCGGGTTCGTCTCGGCGATCCCGTACCTGATCCTCGTGCTGCTGATGGGTCTCACGACCTACTACCAGCAGAAGCAGATGCAATCTCGGGCCACGCCGGGGGACCCCCAGGCCCAGCAGATGCAGATGTTCAACCGGATCATGCCGCCCCTGTTCATGTTTCTAGGGTTCACCTTCCCGACCGGCGCCGCCCTGTACATCCTCAGCACGAACGTCTGGACGATCGGTCAGCAAAGGGTGATGCTCCAGGCCGTACCGCCGCCGACCACTGCGGCGACTGGAGACGGCAAGGTCAAGGGCACGGCTGCAACCAAGCCCGAGTCGGGTAAGCCGGCCCCTGCGAGCCCCACGAAGGCGGACGCGTCGGCAACCGCTACTCCCAAGCGCAGGTCGTCGACCTCGTCCAAGAAGAAAAAGAAGAAGCGATGACCGAGTTCTCGACACTCGACCCGGAGGAGAGCGCCGTGGAGCAAACTTCGAGCGCTCCCCCGCGCTCTGATGACGAGGCGGCCACTGAGGCCGAGGCCATCGATACCGTGGGATCCCCGGCGCCGGCCACATCTGAGTCGGGCCTGCCCCAAGGCACGGATGCAGACGAGGCGTCCGGCGACCAGGCCGCCGACGACCGCCAGCGGGAACCTGCACCTCCCGAGAGAGAGCCCCCGCCCCCGCCCGAGGAGGTGGCCGCTACGGCCAAAGAGTTCTTGTCGGGGTTGATAGAGGCTATGGGGCTCGAGGCCGAGATCAGCACGTCGGTGTCGGATTCCGGTGCGACTCTCGACGTCAGCGGAGAGGCGATGGGGGTGCTCATCGGCCGTCGCGGTCAAACTCTCGACGCACTACAGGAGATAGCTCGTACCGCAGTGCAAAGACGACTGCGTGCACGAGTCCGGCTGGTGGTCGACGTCGAGGGATACCGGGCTCGGCGACGCGAGTCGCTGGCGGATTACGCCCGTTCGATGGCGGAGCGAGCCAAGGCGCGGGGAACCGAAATCGAGCTCGAACCCATGTCCGCCTACGAGCGCAAGGTAGTGCACGACGCAGTGGGCGAGATCGAGGGGGCGAGCAGCTACTCGGAGGGCGAGGAGCCCAACCGCAAGGTGATCATCCGAGGCGAGTAGGTCGTTGAGGCACCCGGTGTTCCTCGAGGAACGACGCCCCCACCAGGGCCTTTGTGGCGGCTGACCAGCTCGGTCGCTATGCCGCCCTGCTCCGGGAATGGGCTCCGCGGCTGGATCTCGTCGCCGAGAGTGACCTCGACCGGCTGGAGGACCGCCACATCTCGGATTCTCTGCGTCTCGTACCGCTGATTGGAGCGGCCCCCCCGGGCCCGTGCATGGATGTCGGGTCCGGTGCCGGTCTACCGGGAATTCCGCTGGCCATCGCAGACCCAGCCAGAGCGTGGCGCCTGCTGGAACCGCGCCGGGGGCGGGCTGCATTTCTCGAGGAGGCGATCCGTCACCTCGGGCTGGATAACTGCGAGGTCGTCGTCAAGACGGCACAGGAGGCCGCGCGCGATCCAACCCTTCGTCGCGGCCACGCGGTAGCGACCGCTCGCGCCCTGGCGGCCCCGGGCGGGGCTTTGGGGCTGGTCCGCCCCCTCGTCGCTCCCGGAGGAGTGTGCTTGGTGTTCGTTGGTGAATCCGCCGAACTTCCGACGGAAACCGACCTCGCCGTAGCCGGGGTTGTTAGGCTCGTGGTTCCGGCCGACCAGGAAGGATCCGGCGCTTGAGCGTCCCGGCACCCGAGCGACATGACTGGAAACTACTGGAAGCTCGACCGCTTCCCGTAGGCCGCGGACGGGTCATCTGTATCGCGAATCAGAAAGGCGGCGTCGGTAAGACGACGACCGCCGTGAATCTGGCGGCGGGTCTGGCGGAGCGGGGGCGGAGAGTTCTCGTGATCGATCTCGACCCCCAGGCCAACGCGACGACTGGTCTTGGAATCGACCACCGGGCGGTCGAGCGGTCCACCTACGACGTCTTGGTGGGAGACGCCCCTTTGGATGAGGTCGCCCAAAAGACCTCGTGGGAGGGGTTGCAGTGCCTACCGGCGTCGTTGGATCTCGCCGGCGCAGAGATCGAGCTCGTGAGTGTTCTGGCTCGGGAGCGGAGGCTCTCGGAGGTCTTAAACGGGGCGACGGGGCATGAGTTTGTGTTTATCGATTGTCCGCCTTCGCTGGGATTGCTCACCGTTAATGCTCTCGCCGCAGCCGAGGACTTGATCGTTCCGGTCCAATGCGAGTACTACGCGCTCGAAGGTCTGGGTCAGCTGCTCGAGACGGCCGAGCGAATACGTCGGTCACTCAACCCCGACCTCCGCATCGCAGGTTTCGTTTTAACGATGTACGACGCGCGCACGAAGCTCTCGAGCCAGGTAGCCGACGAAGTCCGCCGCCACTTCGGAGAGCTCGTGTACGAGACGGTGATTCCTCGGAGTGTGAGATTGTCCGAGGCCCCCTCTTTTGGGGAGCCGGTGCTCTCGCTCGACGCGAGCTCGCGCGGTTCCATCTCCTACAAGCTCCTCGCTGCAGAGCTCGACCGACGCTACGAATCGCACGCGTCGCGATCCATCCCGCCGCCGCCACCCGAGCCCGGGACAACCCCCAGCGCAGAAAGCGTTGTTCCGGGTCGGCCCGGCCTGGCCGGGCGTGGCTTTGGCACGGTTACACCGGAACCGCCCGGCCTAGAGCGGGCGTGGCCGCCCGCGGTGCCCTGGAGCGCACCATGACTCGACGGTCGGGGCTTGGTCGGGGCTTGGACGCCCTATTGCCGGGCGGGGCGAGTGAAGGCCTGGAGGGCCGCGGGGGTGTCGCCCGGGTCCCCATAGAGCAGGTGGACCCCAACCCGCGCCAGCCGCGCAAGTCGTTTTCCGAGGAGTCGATCGCCGAGTTGGCGACGTCGATCGCCGAGCTGGGGATTCTTCAGACGATCCTCGTACGACAAGGGCCCGCCGGGCGCTACGAAATCGTGGCCGGCGAGCGACGCTTTCGGGCCGCTCAGAGCGCAGGCCTGGAGCAGGTCCCGGTCATCGTGGTCGACACCGACGAAGCTGGATCGCTGCAGCGCGCGCTGGTCGAGAACCTCCATCGAGAAGATCTCAATCCTGTGGAGGAGGCCGCCGGCTACAAGCAGTTGATCGATGAGGCGGGACTGACGCAGGAGGAACTCGGGCGGCGAGTGGGACGAAACCGAGTCACCGTCGCCAACATGTTGCGCTTGCTGGATCTCCCTACTTCAGTGCAACGACTCCTGCAGGAAGGGCGTCTGACGGCCGCTCACGGAAAGGCCATCCTGAGCGCGACGCCGACGTGGCGCGAGCGTCTCGCACAACGTGCCGCGTACGAGCAACTTTCCGTGCGCGAGACGGAAGAGATGGTGCGGCGGTGGGAGGCGCGTTTCGCACGACCAGCGACAGCGTCACCCGAGTCATCCCAGCCGACTTCGGCGATTGTTACGGAGACGCAACGGAAGCTGTCGGAGTATCTCCAAACGCGCGTGCGCATCGAGCTCGGTAAGAGGAAGGGTCGGATAGTGCTCGACTTCCACTCGATCGATGAGCTTGAGCGGCTTCTGACTTTGCTAACCGGTGAGTCTCGGAGCGAAGAACCTCAGGAAGAGGCGGCGCCGGACTCTTCTTAACGTCCCTCGGCGAAGAACCGCTGTATGGCAGCGACTATTGCGTCCGCAATCGCGTTGCGGAATTCGTGATCGTCGAGTCTCTTTTCCTCCTCCGGATTTGTAACGAAGGCCGGCTCCACCAAGACCGCGGGCATTCGGGTCTCTTTGAGAATCGGATACGAGCGGGCGTGGGCCCGGCAATCCCGCGCGCCGAGCGCGATGAGTTCGTCCTGGATGTTCTCCGCCAGTGCCTGGCCGGTCTTGGACACGCCGAAGTAATAGGACGAGCTTCCACCCGCTTCCGCGCTGTCGTGCGCGTTGAGGTGAATAGAGATCAGCAGATCGGCACCAAAGTCATTGGCGCGCCGCGCGCGTTCGGTGTTGTCGGGGCCTTCAGATTCATCGCGTGTGAGCAAGACCTTGGCCCCTCGACCGATCAGTCGCTCGGCGAGTCGATTTGCGACATCCCAGCAGATCTCGCTCTCCAGCAGCCCGGCGCGTCCGACCTCTCCGGGGTCCGCACCGCCGTGCCCGGGATCGATCGCAATCGCAGCCTCGTGAATGCCGCTGCGCTCGACTCGACGGAGCTCCTCGCGCAGCGCCGAGGCAGTGCGGGATACGTCGACCCGCAATCCGATCAGTGCGGCGTGTGTCCGGGGGCCAAAGATTCCGTCCTCGGAGACCCCGTATTCCTTCTGAAACAGGCGCACGGCCGCGGCGGTGTTCTTCCCATAGATGCCGTCCTCGCGGCCGGAGTCGAAGCCCAGGCCGTTGAGCCGCTGCTGGAGAGTCACTACGTCGTCACCCCGTATCGGTGGCTGTTTCGCGTACAGAACGCGATCCCCGAGCCTGAATAAGGCCTCTTGAAGTTCGGTCCATGTATGCGGACCCACAATCCCATCTACGAGGATGTTTCGAGCTTGCTGGAAGGTTCGGACCGCGCGCGCGGTGCTGTCTCCGTAGTGAGAGTCCTCATCGTCGATTTGATAGCCGAACTCGCGCAGCCGCGCTTGGACGTTCGACACCCTGGGGGAGTGATCCCCCGGTCGCAGTAGCTCGCTCATCGCGTGCGAGCGACCGAAGCCTCGTACAGCCGGTTCACTAGTGGATACGGATTTATCCACCGGCCGTCGGGCCGTTGGATGCCAAGATGCAGGTGGTACGTGAACTCGTGGGCATGTCCGGGTTCAGCCCCATAGCCAGTGTTGCCAACCGAGCCAAGTCGTTGTCCCGCGCGCGCCGTCGCTCCTTCCGCTATGCCGGGGGCGAAGTTCGCCAGGTGCGCGTAGAACCAGTAATTACCGTCGCCGTCGCGGATCCCTACGCGCCAACCCGAATAGAAGGTCCATCCCACCCGTTCTACAGTCCCGGCGACGACGGCGCGCACGGGGGTCCCGGGCTCGGCGAAGATATCGGTGCCTTCGTGCACCCCGACTTGCCGCCACTTGCCGTCGATCAGTCGCATCCTGGGCGCATGCCAGTCGTTCGTGAAGTTGATGACCGAGTACCAGTTGGAACGCGCCACCGGAAAGGCACGACCCTCGACCCGAATCGCCTTTAGGTAGCCGGGCGCGCTCGCGGCCGACGGCGCGGACAGCAGGATCGCCAGGAGAAGTGCGCTCAATCGTTTCATCGGGAAGCAGAGTACCCACGCCGCGGAAACGGCCGACCAGGGAAAGCCTTTAGTGAGGTTGCGCTTCCAGGAACCGCTCGGCGTCGATCGCGGCCATGCACCCCATCCCCGCGGCCGTGATGGCTTGGCGATAGCGGAAGTCCACGACGTCACCAGCGGCGAATACACCCGGAGCTGAGGTCTGGGTCGTATCTCCGTCCGTGACGATGTATCCACCGTTGAGCTCGAGTTGCCCTTCGAACAAGCCCGTGTTCGGCGTGTGCCCGATGGCGACGAAGACCCCGCCCACCGGCAGCTCGGATTCCGCTCCGGTCTTCAGATTCTTGAGCCGAACGCCGGCGACCTTCCCATTACCGAAGATCTCGCTGATCACCGAGTCCCAGATGAAGTCAACCTTCGGATTATCGAAGGCGCGCTGTTGCATGATTTTCGAAGCGCGCAGGGCATCGCGTCTGTGAACGATCGTCACCCGCGATGCAAACTTGGTCAGGAACGTCGCTTCTTCGACGGCCGAGTCTCCTCCACCGACCACAATCAGTTGCTGATCTCTGAAGAAGAATCCATCACAAGTTGCGCAGGTGGAAACACCGTGCCCTAGCAGTTCGCGTTCGCCGGGTACTCCGAGCATGCGAGCAGAGGCTCCGGTCGAGATGATCACGGATCGGGCGTGCCACGCTCGGTCGCTCGTGCGCACTTCGAGCGGCCGCCCCGAAAAATCGACCGCGGTCGCATTGTCCGTTACGAACTCGGCGCCAAATCGCGCCGCTTGCTTGCGCATACGTTCCATGAGCTCGGGTCCCATGATCCCGTCGACGAAGCCCGGGTAGTTCTCGACGTCGGTGGTCAGCATCAGCTGCCCTCCGGCCTCGACGCCCTCGATGACGATCGGCGCAAGATCCGCACGCGCGGCGTACACCGCGGCCGTAAGGCCCGCCGGCCCCGAACCGATGATGACGACATCGCGCACGCCCTCTTGCATGCTCATCACCCTAAGTTCAACGGGCCGCGCGCGCCTTTATTCCGTTACTCCGTCCCCGGCGCTAGTGACGTACCGATCCCGAAAAGGTACGGAGGGCGACGGCGCAGGAGTTGCGCGGCCACACCCAGATCGTGTAGCTGTCGAGGGGTCCTTTGTCCTTACTGCTCCAGAGGAAGCCGAGTACCAGGACCCGGCGATCGTCGTACTCGCCGAAGGCGCCGTAGATCGGCGCGATGCGGGCATATCCACCCGCGAAGACGCTGTTGGCACATTCCGCGACTTGGGTGTCTCCGGATGCGTCTATGAGCGAGCCGAGCATCGGGTCGCGATAGAAGTCGAGGTCACCCACGCGCGTTTGAGCCGCCGGCTTGC
>DATADF010000076.1:0-5243 GCA_036258695.1 Actinomycetota bacterium | reverse complement strand
CGCAGCGTAAAACTGCGCACGTCCTCCAGTCCTTCGGATTGGATTTCGACCACGACGCCGGTTACTTGGTCGGGGGCCGCCTCGGGAACCACCGGCTCGGAGCCCGCGCAGCCGATCAGAGCAATCGCCGCGACTAGTACTGCTCCCCAAGTGCGCACCGCACTAGGGTAAGGGCGTGCCGCAACAAGCGCGATCCCTTGAGCATCTGCGCGCGAACTTCGATGACCTTCTAGACGCCTATCTCGATGATCGGCGCGACTCACTGCCCGACGCTAAGGAACTGATCGAGGAGATCCGGCGCGCTTTGGCAGCGGGAGGCAAAAGACTGCGACCCGCTCTGTGCTACTGGGGTTACCGGGCCGCGGGAGGCGAACCCAACGAGCCGATACTTCGGGCCGCCGCGAGTCTGGAGTTACTCCACACCTTTGCTGTGGTCCACGACGACATCATGGATGCCGGGCTTGAGCGTCGAGGCCAACCCACGACCGTGGCACTACTTGGGATCGAGACGGCAATTCTGGTCGGAGACCTCGCGCTGGTTCTTGCGGACGACCTTTTTTTCACGTCCGGCTTTGGATCGTCCGATGTAACTCGCGCCTTCGGTGCGTATTCCCGAATGCGTCAGGAGGTGATCGCCGGGCAGTCACTAGACGTGGATCTCTCGCGTTCGGCTCGCGAGATCACTCTCGATGAAGCGCTCCACGTTGCGCGCTTGAAATCGGGTCGCTATTCGGTCGAAGAACCTCTCGCGATCGGCGCCCTTCTGGCGGGGGCCGGGACGAATCTCCTGGAACCACTCGAAGAGGTCGGGCGTCCTTTTGGTCTCGCGTTCCAGATCAATGACGACCTGATGGGGTCGTTCGGCCCGCACGAGCTCATCGGCAAACCGAGTGATGCAGATATCCGACAGGGAAAGCGCAATGTTCTCTACGCGCTCGCGTTGGAACATCTTCAAGCCGAGGCGCGCAGCGACTTCATCGGCCAGTGGGGGGCGCGGGATCTGAACGAGGCGGGTGTGGCCAACCTACGGGCTACCTTGGAGGCCTGCGACGCGCGAGCCGAGGCCGAGCGAATGCGCAACGATTTTCGGGCCGAGGCATTGCGCGCCGTCGATAGCCTGCCGTCGGATGCCGAGACGCGCGCCGCGCTGGGTGAGCTGATCGAGTTTGCGACGTCGAGCTGAACCTCCGACACCACTGGGCATGGCATAGCTGAACGATTGAGGTCCGCCGTATAGATTTGATCGACTCGAGCTGAGGAGAAGAGCTTCGTGGCCGATCCAGAACAGATCTACCAAGAGGTTCTCGCCGAAGAGCAGCAAAAGGGCAGTGCGCCGGCGGTTGCCGAGGGTCGGGCCAAGGCGGCGCGCGTCCGTGCGGAGCACGGCTCGCCCCATCCGAAAGAACCAAAATGGTGGCCGGGCGCCCAGCCCCATCTCGAGGGAGGCGGAGCGCCGACGGAGGCTCCTGCCGCGGAGGCTCCTGCCGCGGAGCCCGAACCGGGAGCGGCAGAACCCGAGCCCGCTCCGGCCGAGGCCGCACCGGCCCCAGAGCCCACTCCTACTCAAGCGCCTGCCGAGACGGCTCCGCAACCGGCTACGGCACCCGCGGCGCAGGCGGAGCCGACGCGCGGGGATGAGCTCGCCGCGGCGGCCGCGACTACGCAGCCGGCTGCTGCGGCCGTGCCACCGGCGCCCGAGCCCGCGCAAACTCCTGCGGCCATGGCCCCCGACGCTCGACCTGCCGGAGTGACCCACGGAACCACCACCGGGACGCGCCTTCGTCCCGAGGATGAGGTAACGACCGACGCGCAGTTCGAGGGTCAGAAAGCGATGTACGAGCGGCGCAAGGTCATCGACGATCTCGTCTCAACCGGGGTGCCTGCAGTCAGCGCGGCCGACACAGGTCGGTCGGGCTCCCCTTTGCTGGCGCTCCTCTACGTACTGATTCCCTTGATCGCGATCGGGTTTATCGCCGGCCGACCCTCGACCCCCGCGTCCTCCGGGGAGCACCCGCCTGAGGACGGCGCGACGGGGGGCGCGATCACACTGGTTGCGCAGGGGATCGCCTTCGATCAGAACCAGCTCAGTCTTCCAGCCGACGGTGCCACCGTCACGCTAGACAACCGCGACACGGCTCCGCACAACCTGGCCGTCTACGCCAACGCCGAGGACGGCGCCGCATTTGCCAGCCCCCTCTTCGACGGGCCCGAGATCGGCGGTGGAGATTCGATCGAGTACGAAGTCCCTCCGCTCGAGCCGGGGGACTACTACTTCCAGTGCGATCTGCATCCCGGGTCGATGAACGGAAGCGTCACGGTTCAATAGTCGGTCGGCCCGCCGGGGCCCGCTCTCCCGGAAACCCTTCCTTCACTCACTCGGCAATGTCAGTCCGTCACTTACGAGTGGGCTCTGTGATGGGTGGTCGCTCGCCTTAGTGGCAGTCCTGAGGAGGAGTAGACTCGCGCGCAGACCTTGTGAAACTTTTCACAAGGGCTGGAGGCTGAGTCAGGATCCTCGGGGGACGGGCAGCCCCACCGGGGATCGACGGTCGAGAGCGAGGAGTCGCGGTGACCGAAGCCGACGTCGCCATCGTGGGTGGGGGCCCGGCCGGAGCGGCGGCTGCTTACTACCTCGCCCGCCGGGGCCATTCCGTCATCGTCGTAGAGAAAAAAGCCTTCCCGCGCGAGAAGGTATGCGGCGATGGCCTTACCCCCAGAGCTGTAGAGGTCCTGTGCGACATGGGCCTAGCCGACGAACTCGCAACTTGGGAGCGCGTCGACGGACTGCGGGTGCGGGCCGCGGGTCGAACCATGAAGCTGCCCTTCCCGAAGCTCGCGCGCTGGGGCGACTACGGGCTGGTCAAGCCGCGCAAGGACCTCGACCGGATCGTGCTGGACAACGCCGAGTCGGTGGGAGCCAAGGTGCTGTACGAAACCGAGGCGGTCGAGCCCATTTTTTCGAAGGGCGTGGCTACAGGAGTGCGCGCCAAGCGGAACGGGGAGTTCGAGGAGATCAACGCACACTTCCTCCTGTGTGCCGAAGGTGCAGCCAGCAAGTTCTCTCCGAAGCTGGGCCGCAAACGCGATCAGACCTATCCCATGGGATTCGCTATTCGCCAGTACTACACGTCGCCGATGCAGCACTCCGGATGGTTCGAGGCTTATCTCGACGTCCGTTCGGGACCGGAGGCGTTGCCCGGGTACGGCTGGGTGTTCCCCGTCGGTGACGGGACTGCGAATGTCGGCGTCGGCCTGTTGTCTACGTTCGGGGACTGGCGCTCCGTAAACCTGCGAACGCTGCAACAGAGCTTCATCGAATCGCTTCCGCCTGAATGGGAGATCAGAAGGGACACTGCAGTCGGAAAGCCCCGCGCGGGCCGCCTATTCATGGGGGCGAGTGTGTGGCCTCCGAGTGGGCCCGGATTCCTGATCGCGGGCGACGCGGCCGGGATGGTGAACCCGTGCAACGGCGAGGGCATCGCATACGCGTATGAGACGGGGCGGATGGCGGCACGCCACCTAGATGATGCGCTGCGCGACGGATCTGGCCCGATGATCCCCGGTTACGTCGATGAACTGAAGCAGACCTATGGCCCCTATTACCGACTGGGCCGAAGGTTCGTACGAGTGATTGGTCGGCCCTTTGTCATGGAGAAATTGGTGGCGGTGGGTATGAGGTCCGAGGCCATCATGAACTTCGCGCTGATCGTTCTCGCCAACCTAGAGGACTCCGATCGCCGGACAAGGGGGCAGCGTGCATTCAAGGCGCTGTTGAAAGTCGCGGAGTTGAAGCCGTGACCCTGCCGGCGTACCTACCGATCCTGTTTCTGATCGCACTGTCCACTGTCTTCGCGGTTGCATCGATCGTCGTCGCGGCGCGTTTGTCGCCACGCCGCTGGACGCCGGCCAAGCTAGAGGCTTACGAGTGCGGGATCGTTCCGGAGACCGACGCCGGCAGAGAGCGGTTTCCGATCAAGTTCTATCTCGTCGCGATGCTCTTCATCATCTTCGACATTGAGACGGTCTTCTTGTATCCGTGGGCCGTCGTCTACGACGAGCTGAAGGTATTCGGCCTCGTCGAGATGGGTGTGTTCGTGGGGATTCTCGTGGCTGCATACGTGTACGTCTGGAAGCGAGGGGGCCTCGAGTGGGCGGAGTAACCGACACGCTCGGCGCCAACTTCGTCACTGCCAAGCTGGACAACCTCGTGAACTGGGCGCGCAAATCGTCGCTCTGGCCGGCGGCGTTCGGGCTCGCGTGTTGCGCGATCGAGATGATGTCGATGATCACGTCGCGCCACGACATCGCGCGCTTCGGTATGGAGGCATACCGCGCTTCGCCGCGGCAAGCAGACCTGATGATCGTTGCGGGCCGTGTCTCGCAGAAGATGGCGCCGGTACTCCGTCAGATCTATGACCAGATGACCGAACCGAAGTGGGTCATCTCGATGGGCGCGTGCGCGTCGACGGGCGGAGTGTTCAATAACTACGCCTTGCTCCAAGGCGTCGACCAGATCGTCCCCGTTGACATCTACGTTCCCGGCTGCCCGCCGCGCCCCGAAATGCTGATCGACGGGATCATGCTCTTGCACGAACGCATTCAGCGTGGCGAATACACCGCCGGACGAGTCGGGGACGAGCCCGGCATCTCGGAGCGGTTGAGGCGGCTACTTCCTGGGCGCTCAGGCGCATCGGTCGCCTGATGGAAACGCACAGAATTCCCGCCGGAGAGTGGAGAGACTTCGCGGCGTTCCTCGCCGAGGATCGTTGGTTGCTGGCCGATCTCTGCGGCCTCGACGGTTTGGGCCTCGGCCGCGACCCGCGTTTTGAGATCGTCGCCCAATTCGTGCATCACGACCGGAGGGAAAGAGTCACGATTCACGTTCCGGCCGAAGGGGATCCGCCGACGGTTGCGTCCGTGACCTCGTTGTGGGCTACGGCCGACTTCCTCGAGCGCGAGGCCTATGACATGTTCGGCATCCATTTCGACGGACATCCAAATTTGACGCGCATCCTGATGCCCGATGAATGGCAGGGACATCCGCTGCGCAAGGACTACGGGGTCGGCAAAGTCCAAGTCGAGTTTGTTCCGCAGCCGTTCATGCAGATCGACACGCCCGGTCAGGCCACGAGCGTTGAGGCCGCCGAGAGCACGGTAGACAGCTACGGCCAGCTCACCGAAGTTGAGCCAAGGGAAAACGAATCGTGAGAGTGGATACCCCACCTAGCTCGCCAGGCCAGCGG
>DATADF010000075.1:0-4741 GCA_036258695.1 Actinomycetota bacterium | reverse complement strand
GCCGTCAGTGCGTGACCCGTTATCCTGATCCATCGCACCGGTCTGATGAGGGAGGTCAGGAAGCGATACAGGAGGAGGGGAAACTGCACGATCAACGCGACATCTATCCGTCGCAGGATTTCCACCCAGACCGACTCGGAGCGTTCAGGAAGGAAGCGACCGATCAGAACGGCCAATGCCAGGGTGCCGAAGGTCGCGGTGACCCACGCGCTCGGCGTGTCCGGACGTCGGCGCCATTGGATAAATGCGATCAGACCGACCGCCACGAATATGACGAGCTGGACCTCTTGTAAGAACTCTTGTAGCTCGCGCATACCTAGCGAGCTCGGAGCGTCTCGACGAGCTCGACGTGCCTGCGCATTCCGATGTCTCGATACACTCCCAGCGCCTCTTCTAGCAAATCGGCGGCACGCGACGAATCCCCTTCTCTACCGCGCTCCAGCAGCATCTCCGCAAAGAACCGGCGTCCATCTGCTTGCTGCACCGTCAGTCCAAGCTCATCCGCTTTCGCCAGGCCGGCTTCGAAGTACTTCTCGGCCTCGTCCCAACTCTCGCCGGCGGCGGCCCCGATCCCGGCTGTGATCTCATGCAACCGCAGGTCCCAGTTGCGTCCGATGCCCTTGCCTAATAGCACTTCGACCACAAGCGGTTGCAGCTCCGCTGCGCGTTTGCGCTCGCCCAGTATCCAGAAGCCCTCCACCGCGCATGACAGGATGTGCGCCCCACCCCAATGGTTGGGCCGGCCTGCCTCCGGCAGCAGATGACTGTGGGCCTCGAACTCCTTTAGCGCGCGCTCCCGCTCTCCCCTGTAACACCAATTCAGGAACAGATGTCCCCAGGGCGGTTGCGACCAAATCCCCGGCGCTTCGAGGTCCAGCGCCGCTTGGAACCATTCCTCTGCTGCCTCCAAGTCACCCCGCCACATCTCGATGACGCCCCTCCACTGGGTCATCTGCGATTGCTGCAGGGCTCCGACCTGCTCGGCCAGCTTCGAGTCCTCCTCGATGATGGCCTGCATGCCCGCGAGATCCGTCTTTATGAACTCTGGAATGGGGCGCGCTTCCCGTGCGAAAACGAGAGCGCCGTAATGGCCGATCCGCCGAGCCATCGGTTCCAACTCGGCCGCAACAGCGTTGGCTTCCTCCCAGCGACCGAGGAAGAAGAACGCGAACTGCATGAATCCCAGGAAGCTGCACAGGTCCCACAGCGCCCCGGCATTGCGCAGCGCCGGTACGGCAGGCATCCCCACACTCACGGCCTTGTCGAGCTCAAGAAACACCTGGTGGATCAGAGCGCGCGACAGCTGCTCGTAAGCGAGAAGCAATGGATCGCCGACTTTCTGGGCGGTTGCCTGGCCTTCGTTGATCAACGCAACCGCGGCGTCGTACTGTCCGCTATGAGCGAGCACCACCCCGCTGATCCCGTATAAGCGAGCGCGCGGCGTGCTGACCCGGTCCCCGAGCACCTGCAGGCCGCGTGCCGCAATCTCCAGCGCTTCGGGCCAGCGGGAAGCCCACGCGAATTGCTGAGCCATGTCGAAGCACACCTCACCCACCCGCTCTGGGTCGGCGACGTTTACGAAGATCTCGAGCGCCTCGCGCCAGGCACTCAGAGCCTCGTCGACTCGGCCCAGACTTCGCTGCGCCAAACCAAGTCGGAACAAAAGCTCAGCCTTCTCGAGATCGTCTTTTGGTTCGAGCGTCAGCGCGTCCTCGCAATAGCGTTGCCCGTCCTCGAACGCGGCGACGCTCAACGCCCGGTCCGCCGCGA
The DNA here is from genome assembly GCA_036258695.1 of Actinomycetota bacterium. Taxonomy (GTDB): domain Bacteria; phylum Actinomycetota; class CADDZG01; order CADDZG01; family WHSQ01; genus DATADF01. The sequence goes on along the minus strand of DATADF010000075.1, from coordinate 2,971 downwards.
GCTGCAGGTAGCGAATGGTCCGTTGCGGATCAACCGCAGAGCCGGCCTGGCCTAGATGGGAGGCAATGTCGGCCGCGTTCTCTTCGAGCGAGTCTTTGTAGATCCGCTCCATCGCGTCGGCCACGTTCGCGTGAAGCTTGCGCCGGCGCGGCGCGGAGACACTGCCCAACAGAGTTTGACGAATCAACTCGTGAGCAAAGAGCAAGCGGTCGTCATCGGAAGCGTCCGACGATGTCACGAGGTACGCCCGCTCCGCGTCGTCGAGCGCGTCTAACAATGTGTCCTCGTCTATGTCCGCGCTTTCACGCAGTAAGTCGTAGGTGAAGGCCCGTCCGATGACGGCCGCTGCGGCAAGAACCCTCCTTGCAGATTCCGACAGTCGCTCTAGACGACGGCCGATGACGAGGCGAACCCCCTCGGGAACCTCGAGCTCGTCGATGTTGAGTTCCGACCGCCACAGCCCCTTCTCATCGAACAGCTTCCCCTCTTCAGACAGGTACTTGTAGACCTCCTCTACAAAGAACGGATTGCCCTCGGTTTCGTCGTAGAGAGCTTGGACGAGCGGATCCGGGGCCTCGGTCTTCGCCAGGGCCTTGAGCATCTGTGCGACTTCCTCTTGAGGCAGCCGACGCAGCGAGATGCGATGCGCAAGGCGACGACGCACCAATCTCTCGAGGGCATTCGCCAAAGGACGCGCGGTGTCCAGTTCCACATCTCGATACGTCCCGACGATTAGGACCGGCAATTCGTGAACGCGTTCGGACAGATGCTCCAACAGCAGGAGCGTCGGCTCGTCGGCCCAATGCAGGTCGTCCAACAGCAGGAGCTGAGGACGAAGTGCGCCCGCGCGCTGGAGAAATTCGGCGATGCTGTTGAACAGATAGCGACGTTCCTGCTCGGGGGGCAGCTCGAGCGGCGGAGGGATGTCGGGAAATAGGCGGCGCAGCTCGGGCACGATTCGCGCGATCTCCCCGGCGACGTCACCGAGGGCCTCGCGCAACGCCTCCGAACGCGCTGCTCCTCGGGCTGCGGACTCCAGGATCTCGACAAACGCGACGTAGGGTGGGGCGCTCTCGGTCTCGTAGCAATGACCGACCAACCCAAGCATGCCGCGCTTCGCGGCTTCAGCCAGGATTTCCTCTGCAAGGCGGGTCTTGCCGACCCCAGGTTCGCCGCCGATCATTACGACGGCCCCTTGTCCCGCTACTGCTTTTTCCATCAGCCGGAGAAGCTCGGCTTTCTCCGCCTCCCGGCCGACGTAGGGCGTTCGACCGAGCACCGTCACCGGAGCTTCATCGGTGCGCCAAACGACCTCGTAGATCTGGCGACGGTCGGGGAAACCACGCAAACGAACGCGACCCCGGTCGCGGAAGGTGACGTCCGGCACGGTCCCGGCCAACTCTCGCACCACGCCCGTCGTCAGGATCTCGCCTCCCCGGGCGCGAGCGGCAACCCGCGCTGCGGCATGGATGGCTTCGCCGTGCAGATCGCCTTCTTCGGCGATCACCTCACCGGTGTTCAGGCCGATCCGGACCCGGAGGTGTCCATCGGTGCCGGCCGAGGTCTCGTCTTGTACAGCTCGCTGGATTGCGACGGCGCATCCGACCGCCTTCTTCGCCGAGGTGAAGGCCACCATCAGTCCGTCGCCCAAGGACTTGATCTCGCGACCGCCCGCGGCCTCCACCTGGCTGCGGATGACGCGATCACAGGAGCGCAAGATGTCCTGCGAGGCCTCGTCGCCCAGGCGGGTCCGTAACTCCGTAGAGCCCTCGACGTCTGTAAAGAGAATAGTGACGGGCCCTTCGAACTCCAGAGTGCCCGGCACCCCCGACCCACTCATTGCTTCACTTTAGAGCGCGACGAAAGCCCGAGGACATGGTCTACACAAAGGCGCCGGGTGCTTACGCGGCAGGCGAAGGGGTGCGGCGGCTCAAGTACTGGATCTCTTGCAGCGTGATCCGTATCGCTCGAGGACCTCTCAGAGCTCGATCCTTGGATGTCAAATCAAGGACGCGGTCATGCAGCGGACCTTCGGTTGCGATCGGGCGCGGGCGACGACGTCGCTCCTTGACCCGGTGGAATGTCCTCGTTGCCACGCCGCACCCATACCCCCCCGCCCGGGGGCGGAAACCGAGACGGCACCGACGGCCGGAGGACTGCCTTCGGGATCGTCGAAAAACTTGGTCAAGAACTCAGCTCGGAGGAAAGACGATGACCTTGGCAGAGAAAACGGCGGTTCGTTGGGGCCTCGCCGCACTCGCGGCGGGCGCCCTCCTAGGGCTTAGCGTGCGAGGCCCCTCCACGACGTGGACCCTGATCCCACAGACCGATTTGCAGGTCGAGAACGAGGCTGAGGAGGTCCCCGGAGATGCATTTCTGTTCAGCCGTCTCGGATTGGAGGACCCCCCCACTCCCAGCATGCTGAACGCGGCGGCCCGCCAAGCGCGCGCCATCACTAGAGAGACGGCCCGCAGCATGCCGGCCCTGGCCGCGCCACGCTGGCGCTTCCTCGGTCCGGCCAACATCGGCGCGCGCGTTGTCGATATCGCCGTCGATGTGAAGCTAAAGGACACGATCTATGTCGCGGCAGCCAGCGGCGGAATTTGGAAGAGCACCGACGCCGGTAGTACCTATGAGGAGGCTTGGCCCCACACCTGGGTCCAGTCGATGGGCGCAATCGCAATGGGCGCTGATGGAACCCTATGGGTCGGCACCGGCGAAACGAATCCGGGTGGTGGCAGCCTCACCTACGGCGGAAACGGCGTGTATAGGTCTACGGACCGGGCGAAGACGTGGAAGCGCGTCGGGCTGACCAACTCCTCCACGATCGGACGTATCGCCGTGGACCCAAAGAACCCCCGTCACGTGCTCGTAGCGGCCTCGGGGAACCTCTTCGTGCCCGGTGGTCAGCGCGGGCTCTATGAGACCCGCGACGGAGGTTCGAGGATCAACTTCCAGGTCTCACCTCCGT
>DATADF010000074.1:0-10493 GCA_036258695.1 Actinomycetota bacterium | reverse complement strand
CCGGCCCGGGCGGCGCCCGCCCTTACCCAGACTGAGCCCTAGACGCCGGGGCGGCCCGCTCCCACGTAGTCGGTACGGGACGCGGACACGATACGTACCTGGCTCCCGGTGTAGGGCGCTTCGACCATCTGGCCGTCGCCGATGTACATGCCGACATGGTGGATCGGGCTACCGAAGAAGAGCAGATCGCCCGGTTGCCAATCCGAACGCGCGACGCGTGGCGTCGCCGCGTACTGCGCGCCCGAGTTGTGTGGGAGTGACACTCCGGCGTGAGCCCACGCCCACATCGTGAGCCCCGAGCAGTCGTACGAATCGGGACCCGCCGCCCCCCATTGATAGGGCTTTCCGAGCTGTGACAACGCGGCCTCGACGGCGACGCGCGCGGATGGATTCGCGCGCCGCGCGATCTCCCCAATATCGACCGGAGCAGTAGTCGCGGCCGCAGCGGCCGCCGCAAGTCGTTCGGCCCGCTGTCTCTCGATGCGCTCGATGGCGGCGTTGAGTTCGGCAATTTCGTCACGCTGCTCGGCGACCTTGCCCTCGATCTCCTCGCGCAGGGCCCCGAGGCGTCGTTCCTTCGCCAGCGCGTCGGCCTCGGCGCGTTCGAGCAATACCAGCTTGTCGTCCAGCAGACTTTGATCAGCGGCCAGACGCTCAAATACTTGCGACTGTTGCGTGCGCGACGTCTGGAGATATTGCAGCCCGGCCTCGAGCTCACCGAGATCCTGGGCAGCCAGCACCGCTTCGATGGCGACCGACGGGCCTGCCTTGTAGAGCTCCCTTGCCAGGGCGACCGCGCTCGTGCGCTTCCTAGACATACGGTGGCGTATCTCATCGACCTCTTTGTCCATGAGACCGATCCGAACTTGGATCGAAGTGAGGTCCTCGTGAACGAGGTTGTACTCCTCGACGACCAGCTCGAAATCGCGTTCGAGTTCCATGAGCCGTGCTTTCGCGCCTTCGAGATCGTCGTCGAGCCGCGTCTGGGCGCGCAGAGAGGGTGGTGGGACAACGACCGCCGTCATAAGCAGCGCTGCGAGAAGACGCGCGGCACGCGAGCTCAGGATCCGCTTCACGCGTAACAATTTATGCGAGACGCTGCGTTGCGAGCAAAGTTTCCTTATTCGGCCCTTGCGGAACGGCGTCCGAGCCACCAAATGAAGAGCACGACCACCACGAGGCCCCCTGCGAATGCGAGTTCACGTGTCAATGCGGGCGGCCGGATGTTGGGCAACCGGGAGCGCAGTGGGACCGGATTGCGGAACGTCTCGATCGGCCAGCCGCGCTCGCGCGCAATTCGCCGCAGATCCTTATCCGGATTAACCGCTACTGGGTTGCCCACAGCTTCGAGCATCGGTAGGTCTGTGACCGAATCCGAGTAGGCGAACGAAGCTTTCAGATCGATGTCCTCTTCCTCGGCTAGAGCTTGCATGGCCTCTGCTTTATAAGGCCCGTACGCATAGAACTCGAGTTCCCCGGTGTACTTGCCGTCCTCGATTTTCGATTGAGTCGCTATCCAGCGATCGACTCGCAACATCTTTGCCAGCGGCTCGACTATCTCCTCAGGTGATGAGGAGACCAGACATACCAACCGCCCGGCCGCGCGGTGGTCATGCATTCGCTCCAAAGCCTCCGCATACATCAGCGGGGAGATGACTTCCTCCAGGACTTCTGTAACGACTTCGCGCACCCGCTCTTGCTCCCATCCCGCGGTCATCTTTGCGGCTTCGTTACGCATGCGTTCCATCTTGTCTTCGTCTGCGCCGAAGAGATTGAACACAAACTGCGCGTACAGAGACTTGAGCAAGGTCGACTTGCCGATCATTCCAGCCGTCATGAAGGAACGACCGAGCGCGAGCGGGCTCGAGCGCGCAACTGTTGTCTTGTCGAGGTCGAAGAATGCTGCTTCCACCGTCACATTGTGGACTTCTCCGCCTGCGGCCGCCAGCGTGAAAATGTGACGCGCGTCACAGCTTCTCGAACCGGGGGGTCTCAAGCTCGACACGTGAGGCCGTGTCCCCTCATCGCCATCGTCGGCAGAGATCCCACAATGAGACTTGCCGCGGCGGCTGCGTTTGACCAGGCACCCGTGGAGTGGCGAGTCACTGCGGACGAGGCTCAAGCTGCTTCAGCAGATGTCGTCGTCGCGACTCCGGACGTCCAGTGGCCCGCCGCCGTGAGTTTCGATCCCGAGCAGCCCGACGCCCTATTGCCTGCGGTGCGGGCGCGCCTTGCGCGGGGTGCGCTGGGACGGCTGTACGTGGTGACGAGCCCCCGGGCGGGAAGCGGGGCGACCACGCTCGCGCTAGAGCTGGCGGCGCGTGCAGCGTGGGCGGGGAAGGCGTGTTTCGTGGATCGCGATCCGACGGGAGGTGCTGTCGCGCGGTTGGGGCTCGCGTCCGCCGTGCCGAGCACCCGGACGAACGATCCTCCAGCGACAGTTCCATTGCAAGGCGGCATCCGACTGTTGCGCTGCCCCGCGCAGGAAGCCGACGATGCAGACGTTTATGTAATTAGGACGCTGAGCGAGTTTGACACCGTGGTTGTGGATGCGGGCCGGATCGGAGCGGACGATGCGGTCGTAACGCGTGCGCGCGCTGTCCTCGTAGTGATCGCAGCCACCGCCTCGTGTGCTTCGGCAGCCGGCGAACTTCTGGAGGGGTTGCGCGATCGACCGACCGCGTTGGTGGCAAATCACACCGGCTGGGGTGGTGAGGTGAATCGCGCCGAGCTTGAGCGACTTGCAGGTCATCGCGTTACGGCCGAGCTGCCGTTCAGTGCTGCGGTGCGGGACGCGGAGAGAGATGGTCTGTGCAGCGTGCCGCGCTGGACCTCGTGGAGTCGTCGCGTTGGACGCTTGTACCAGGCGCTGGAGCGGTTGTGAGATCGGAACTGCTGGACCTGTTGCTCGCGAACGAGCACATCGCGGATCTAGATGCCGCGGCTCGCCGGCTCGCCTTCCGCGAGCTAGTCAACGAATCGCTACCGGCGGCCCCGCGCGATTCGTCGGCCCAGCTCTCGGACTTCGTGGACGGCTATGGCCCGATTACCGCATTCATGAACGACCCCGACGTGACGGACATCTTGATCAACGGGCCGAATGATGTGTGGGTCGAACGAAGCGGTGCGCTCGCGCGCACCGAAGTTTGCTTCGCCGACTCCAACGATCTTGCCGACTTCATCGAACGCTGGATGGCTCTTGCCGATGAACGTGTGGACCACGCATGCCCAATCGGGGACGGCAAGCTGCCGGATGGATCCCGGATCCACGCCGTTCTGCCTCCTATCGCACCCGATCCAATCGTGTCGATTCGGCGCTTCCCGCGGCGCGCGTTTCAACTTGAAGACTTGGTCGCTTTCGGGATGTTGACGGGTGACCTCGCGGACCGCCTGACTGAGATCGTCCTCGGGCGGCAATCGCTGGTGGTCGGGGGAGCTACGGGCACTGGGAAGACAACTCTTCTCAACTCCCTGCTCCAAGTGATCAAAGGTAACGAGCGCTTGTTGATTCTCGAAGAAACCCAGGAGCTCCGTCCCGAATCGGCCCACTGCGTCTCCTTGCTCACCCGTCGTGCGAACGTGGAGGGACGAGGCGCCGTCGACTTGTGCGACTTACTTCGGGCGGCTTTACGCATGCGACCAGACCGCATCATCGTGGGCGAGGTCCGGGGTCCGGAGGCATTGGTTGCTTTGGACGCGATGTCGACCGGACATCCGGGCTCGATGGTCACAGTGCACTGCAATTCTGCAGAGCAAGCGCTTGATCGACTCGTGAGCCTCGCGCTGAGCGCGGCGCCAAATCGCAGCGAAGCATCGATTCGGAGCGCCGCGTGTCGTGCGTTCGACTACGTCGTCTTCATCGAGCGCCTGGGCGGCGTTCGTCGAGTCACATCGCTCACACAGCTCGTGCCATGACGCCGACGGATCGAGCGGCCGCGCTACGCGCCCTCTCCGGCTTGCTCCGCTGTGGGCTGAGTTTGCGGGAGGCCCTGTGTACTTGGCCCGACGAGGTGGCCGCCGACACCCGAGCGGAACTCCGATCCGTCGCGCGCCGCGCGCGTCTGGGGCTTTCTCTGACCGAAGTCCTGGCAGCTCTGGAGATTGGATTCGAGGACGACGCGCAGATGATCGCCTCCGGCCTGGCACTGGGCATTCGTGGAGTGAATGCGGCTGAGCTCGCCGAACGTCTGGCTGCCGCGATAGAAGACAGGGAGGCCGCGCGCGCCTCCAGCCGGGCCGCGTCTTCCGGGGCTCGGCTCTCGAGCCGAATGGTTGCCGTGCTACCGCTCGCATTCATCCCGCTGGCGACGGCGAACGGCGCTCCGATGCTCGACGGCCCCGGCTTGCTGTTGGGGGCTCTCGGTCTGTCGCTGTTGGCTGTTGGACTGGCGTGGCTGCGCCGGCTCGTTCCGAACGCACCCGAAGTCGAGACGGATTCCGCCAGATTGGCCCGCGCGACGTCAGACCTCTTGGGTGTCGGGCTTGGACTTGGACCCTCGCTCGAGATCGGGGTGCAGTTGGTCGGCGGAGCGGATCTGACGCGCGCTCTCCGATTGCGGCGCCTGGGATTCCCCTGGCCCCGCGCCCTGCACGAGACAGGAATTCCCGAGCTCTCGCGGTTCGCGGTAGTCGTGCGCAACTGCCAGCGCGCGGGGGTTTCTCCCGCGACGTCTCTTAGGGAGTTCCTGCGGCATACGCGCGCCGAGCAGGAGCGGGCCTTCGAGAGAGCGCGCCGCAGGGCTCCGATCTTGATGGTGCTTCCCCTGGCATTGTGCATATTGCCCGGTTTTGTCTTCCTTGCGGTGGTGCCACTGCTGCGGTCGTTCGCGGGCTAAATCGGAAGGTGGCAGGCTTTCTTTCATGCTCGGACGAAAAATCGCGATCGCCCTTGCCGGTTGTGTGTTAGCCGCGTGCGGTGGGGGTTCCGATCCGACGGCGGAGCCCAGCCCATCGGGCATCTCGACCCCAACGGTGCTCGCGGTTCCTTCCCCGAGCTTCGAGCAGCGCCGTGCGCTGATCGATACGGGAAACGATTCCGTCCTTATTGATGTTGAAGTCGCATCGCAGCCGGAGCAGCGGGGGTACGGATTGATGAATCGGGAGAGCTTGCCGGAGGACGCCGGCATGGTGTTCCTGTGGTTCGGGCCCACGTCCGGCGCGTTCTACATGAAGGACACACTGATCCCCTTATCGATCGCCTTCTTTGACGAGCGTGGCCGCATCTTGAAGATCCTCGACATGGAGCCGTGCAAGCAAGACCCCTGCAAGCTGTACGACCCCGGTATCACTTACTACGGTGCGCTAGAGGTCAATCAAGGCGCCTTCGAGCGCTGGGGCGTGGAGCGCGGCGACACCATCACCATCCCCAGCTGAAACCTCGCGCGGTGTGGCGCGCGTCACAGACAACTCGTTCGGCCTGACGCGTCATTGACGTAGTCGCCGGCATCCGGCCGGCTTGGGTCCGGAGGTGTGGATGGATCGGATCAGGTCTTTTGTCTATGGCCAGCGCGGCCAAACGACGGCCGAGTACGCGCTCGTGCTGCTCGTTGCCGGATTGATCGTCGGGGTGTTCGCCGCGTTTGTGAAGTCCGGCAGCCTGTCGGAGATGTTCGAGTCGATCGTGTCGGGACTGGTCGAAAGGGCAAACGGCTGATCCGAGCTGCCCAGAGATCCGAGGCCGGACAAGCAACGATCGAATTCGCTCTCTGCTTGCCGCTGGTGGCACTGATGCTCGGCGCGCTGGTTCAGATTGGTCTTATCGTCGGCGACCAAGGTCGCTTATGGCATGCAGCACGCGAGGCCGCGCGCGTTGCAGTCGTGGACTCCGATGCCGCAGCCGTGCTAGAGGCGGCCCATTCGAGCGGCTTGGATGACATCGAGATCACGATCGAACCCAGCCCCCAAGCTCGCGTCGCGGGCAAGCCTTTAACGGTCATGGTGAGGTACCGCCCTACGGGCCGGGTGCCGATCATCGGCAAGCTCTTTGAGCGAGTGGAGCTGCAAGCTCAGGCCACCATGAGGATCGAACAACGATGACTCTGGTCATTGCAGCTATGTCGATCCTTCTCACGTTGACGTCGGCCGCGTTCGCGCGGGGCATCGCGGATGTATCCGGGACCAAGATGCGCGCGCAGATCGCGGCCGATGCCGCCGCTCTCGGAGCCGTCGCCGAATCGGGCCCCTACGGCTCTGGATCGCCAGAGCTGATCGCACGCCAGTACGCACAGTCGAACGGAGCCACTCTGGTCGAATGTGTTTGCCGCGCGGGCGCTACCGCCATGCAGGTGGAAGTTCGAGTGGGCGACGTGGTGGCTCGAGCCCGTGCGGTGATCGACCCCAGCGCCTTCGCTCCGGCTGCCGTCGTGTCCGCCGACGGCTTGCACCCGGCCTTGAGACGAGCGGTCGACACTCTCATTCGTGCTGCACGCGGTTCCGTATACGTCGTGTCCGGCTATCGGAGCTCGCAGGAGCAGGCTCAACTCTGGAGTGGCGCGCTGGCACGTTACGGAGATCCCGAGGCGGCAGATGATTGGGTCGCGCGTCCCGGTACCTCCGCTCACGAAAGAGGTGTCGCTGTCGATCTCGGTGGCGACGTCGATACCGCGGTTCGACTCATCGAAGAACTGGGATTGCCGATGTATCGCCCGCTCACCCATGAGCCATGGCACTTCGAGTTGGCAGGGTCGAGGCACTAGCGAGTCCGGGGGAGGGTCCTCGTTAGGATGCGGCCCAGCCACACAAGGGAGAGGGGAATGACGACCGCGCCTCACAAGCTCGTGACGCGCCTCGAAGATCAGCACCGGGAACTCGAAATCGATTTCCTGAAGGCGTACTGGGACTCACAGATTCAAGCCGGTCCGGAGACGGAGACGCGGCGCGCAGCCGCGGAATTGGAGCTTCGCCGCGCGAAAGGCGACCCGGCCGCGTACCAGGAAGTGCTCGAGGCTCTCGACCAACCGTTGCACGACCCCGTACTGAGGCGGCAGCTCGAGGTGCTGCGACTCTCGATGACCGAGGACCAGATGGACGAGGCATTGCGTTCGCAGATCGTCGAGTTGTCCACCGCGGTAGAAGGGGAGTTCGCGAGCTACAGGCCTGAAGTGGACGGCAAGAGGCTCAGCGACAACGAGATCGACAACCTCTTGAAGACATCCGCCGACGAACCATTGCGACGCGCTGCGTGGAACGCGTCCAAGGAGATCGGCGGCGTGGTCGGAGGTCGTGTCAGAGAGCTGGCTCGGCTGCGTAACAAGGCCGCCCACGACCGGGGATTTGCCGACTACTACCGAATGGCGCTCGAACTAGAGGAGCTGTCGGAGGAATGGCTTTTCGGGTTGCTCGATGAAGTAGCGGCTTTCACGGAGGAGCCGTTCACACGCTTCAAGCGCGAGCTGGACGACAAGCTCGCCCGTCGCTTCGGGGTCGAGACCGTCTATCCGTGGCACTACGCCGATCCGTTCTTCCAGTCGATGCCGCCTGATGGTGGAGTCACGATCGATCACCTCGTAGCGGACGCGTCGCCGCCTGATCTCGCCGCCAGGACGTTCTCGGGCCTGGGGATCGATCTCGACGCGATCCTCGACGCCAGCGACCTATATCCGCGCGAGAACAAAAGCCAGCACGCATTCTGCATCAGCATCGACCGCGGGAGCGACGTTCGGATCCTGGCGAACGTTGTGCCCGACGAGCGGTGGACCACCACGATGCTCCATGAGTGTGGGCACGCCGCGTATGACATAAGCATCTCGCAGGACCTTCCTTTTCTACTTAGAACCCCGGCCCACATATTCACCACCGAGGCCATGGCGATCCTCTCGGGTCGATGGGCGCGGAACTCTGAGTGGCTCCTTCGGATCCTGGGAGCGGACCAGGCCGAGATCGGGGAACTCACTCAGCAACTTCAAAAAGTCGAGGCGACCGAGAGCTTGCTCTTCGCGCGCTGGGTCCTCGTAATGACGCACTTCGAACGGGAGCTTTACTCGGACCCGGAATCCGATTTAGACCGCTTGTGGTGGGAACTAGTGGCGCAGTTCCAGCTGGTTAATCCTCCTCCCGACCCGCGCGGGTCGGACTGGGCGGCAAAGATTCACATCGCCAGCGCGCCGGTCTACTACCACAACTACCTTCTCGGAGAGATCCTCGCGAAACAGATCGAGGACAAGCTTCAGCGCGATGCCGGAGGAATGATCGATTCCACGGCCGCGGGCGACCTGCTGAAAGATAGGTTCTTTGCGCCCGGAAATCTGATGCGTTGGGACGCGCTTATCGAGGCATCGCTGGGAAGTGAGCTGTCGGTGAAGCCCTTCGCGGAATGGGTCGGGGGCCGTCTCTAGCTAGTGCTCCGGCCAGTGATGTTGGCGAGATACTGGCGCGCGAAAAGCGAGCAAGGCAAGGCCGCAGGGAGGTGGCATGCCGGAGGTATGCCGCCGATCCGAGAACGCAGAATTGCGAAGCTTTGCAGCCGTCAGGAGCCCCCAAACATTGCTGGTCGGAGCACCTACAGACGTCCGGTACGAGCGAAGCGCCTGTAGATCTGTTGGGCGGAAGAGGAAATGAAGACCACGCTTGCAGCACCGGCCGCGCCTGTGGTGACCGGCACCGTCACGCTGCGAACGGACTGGGGTCGAACCTGCGAGGCCAAGACCCCTAATCGGAACAGCTCCGGCGCTGGAATGTCGTGGCGCGTGTGAGCGCTCGTGGCGGCCAGCCATCGCAGAAGGGCTGCCGGACTCGAGTCGACCTGGCGCCTCAGTTCTCGCAACATCGCGAGTAGGTACAGCGCCTGGTTTCCGGTTCGATCGATATCCCCGCGAGGAAACGAATGGCGGGTACGCACATAAGCCAACGACTTGCGGGCCCCCATGGGCTGCATGCCTTTCCTCAGATTTGCTCCCGAGCCCGTCGGGTCGTAGATGTGGAAGGGGATACGAAGGCGGACGCCACCGATCTTCTTCACGATCGCCTGGAAACCCTCGAAGCCCGTCATGACCCAATAATCCAGACGGATGCCGGTCATCTTCTCCAAGGTCTGAGCGAGCAGACGCGGCCCGCCGTACTGCAAAGCTTCATTGATCCGGTGGGTCCCGTAACCGGGAATCTCGACCCAGGAGTCCCGTGGGAAGTTGAGGATTCCGCCTTTCAGAGTTTCTGTATCGATTCCGACGATATGGATTGCATCTGCACGTACTGAATTCGGATTTCCGCTACGAGCGTCGTTGCCGATAACGAGTACGAAGATCTTTCCTCGTTCAGGCTGGAAGCGAGAGTGCACTCGACCCGCGGAGATCGCCGCGGCTATAGATGGCGATGCACCCCCGCCCACGAAGGACACCACAGCGCTGGAAACCATCAGCCAGCCGAGGAGGGCCGCAGTGAGCTTTCTCATGCGCCCCTCTCTTGGTCGATCTCGAACGCGACCACTCTCCATCCGCCCGATTGGCGCTGGAGCCACAGGGTGGAGGTGTGACGAATTCGTACAAGCGACCCGTCGATGCGAGCGCGCGCCGCTATCACGACTTGTCCCGCGGCGTGGCGCGCATTCGACGCCTGGATGCCGATACGAGCTCGGCGCATCGTCGTTTTAATGCGGGATGCTTCCTCGGGGAAGCCGGCCTTAGACCTCATGAATGCCGAGCCCGCTTTCGGGGCAAAGCGCCGATCGACCACGTCGGCCAGCCGAGTTCTGTCCAAGAAAAGAGCGTCGTACGTCTCGCGGATGAGAGCGCGCACGTGGCCCTTTTGAGCTTGGACAAGGGACTTGGATTTCGAGCTGAGGCGGCGGGTCATGCCGGCGGGGTGGATACGAATTCGCCACGGCGCCTGCTGCACACCCGTTACTGCGGAGCTCGAGCTCATCGGCTGTCCGGAGGAAGTGCGAACGGGCTCGAGATAAACGATGGCAATACAGAGCGCGACTAAGACCGCGCCTACAAATATGTACAGCCACCACTCGCGGTTTTCCGCCCGCAAAAAGCTCAAGTAGCTAGCCTCCGAATGAGTCCGCCGCAATGAGGGTAAACAGCCCCGACCCCGAGCCGACGGATATTGCCACGCCCGTTTCCATGTAAGTCTCGGGAGTAGGATGAGCCGCCTTTAGCAGAGCAAGGAGGATTCGCAGCGATGGAGCTGGGTCTGGACGTCCGCAAGTCCAACGCGCACGCGATAGTGGACGTCAAGGGCGAGATCGATGTCTACACAGCACCGAAGCTGCGAGAGAAGCTGATCGAGCTGGTATCAGAAGGCTCCTACAACGTCGTCGTGAACCTCGAAGGCGTCGACTTCCTGGACTCGACCGGCCTGGGAGTTCTAGTGGGGGCACTCAAGCGGGTCAAGGCGCACGACGGCAACCTCTCGCTTGTGTGCACGCAGGACAAGATCCTGAAGATCTTCAAGATCACCGGCTTGACGAAGGTGTTTCCCATCCACGGCTCCGTCGAGCAGGCGACGACGTCTCAGTCGCAATGAACGACGCGACGCGCGTCGAGATCGAGATC